>DPRG01000027.1 GCA_003538775.1 Thermotogae bacterium | reverse complement strand
GAAGCACAACTGCGAAAACTTCAAGCTGGAACACATCTTTTCCCCTTGCGTGGGGTGCTTTGTCGATGCGAGCGAAGAAAAAGGCGAGTGAGAGTCGTGTGATCACGTGCGTTTTATATTCTTAATTCTTTCTGGAAGCGATCGTTTGTGAGTATCCAACTTTCAATCGGAAAGCGGGACTTTCCCATTCTTATCCTGGTTTTATTGTTCCGTCTGATCCAACGAGAAACCCCGAAGACCTCAAAGTGGTTATTAGAGTGACAAGTTCTACATGGAGTATTTCAGCCAGTTCGTCAACCTTGAAGCGCGCATTTTCGATAACATCTGGAAAGATTTTCAGGAAAGCACGAATCCGTTTCTTCCGATCTTCGCAAGCAAATATTTCCATCAACTGAACAACATTCTGTATTCTCAAGAGCTCTCCCTTGGCTATGCTGAGCCCGAAAGAAGGATGATCACTTATTTCCTTCTTAAATTGCTGACTATCCAGAGCTATGAGATCGACAGGGGTGATCGTTCGAACGCTTGCCAATCTTTTGTGTCCTGTTATTGCGGCTTCTCCAAAAAATTCGCCAGGCCTTAAAAAAGAGAGAAAAATTTCCGATCCTTCCTCCTCTTCGCTTCTTTTAAATACCTCAAGATATCCCTGAAGCACTACAAAAAGCTGATAAGATTCTTCCCCTTCTTCCACAACGAGAGTACCCACTGGAAAATGAAAACCGGTTTTAGCATAAACCTTAAGCACTGGGTCAAGCGTTCCACCATACGTTAAAAACTCAAAATAACGCCGAGAAGTTAACTGCATGGATAAAGGCAGACTGGCTTTCATTCTCATGAGAAGATGTTTTGTGCGTTTGGGAGCCTTCGAAGCTTCACAAATACACTGCCATATCATGAATTCCGATCTGAGGTCCTCCGGTAGATCTTTCTGTACGTACCTTGACGCAATCTCCAGAGCTTCGTCGTAATTTCCTTCGAAAAGAAAGTGTTTCATTCGAGCGTAATCACTAAAAACTGGAGATTTGAGAGAAAAGCTCGCTTCCCTTCTCTTTCGCTTCTTATCTTCCCTCCAGGATCCAGAAAATTCCGCCATAATCTTCTTCAACGCTTCATCTGCCGTCTGCAAGCGTTCCTGAAGGGATTCTATTATGTCAACAACGACAGAAGGCTTCACTTTTTCCAAAAACTCGTCCACTTCGATAAAGGTGAAAAGAGATTCCTCTTCAGCAACAACAGTTTCGCTGGAGGGGATATTGAAAAGTGACCATTCTCCTACACTACCTGAACATTTGTGAAGAATTTTCTCACCGAGTTTCACGCCGAGTTTTCCGCTTTCAAGGAAGTAAACGCCACCAGGTATATCGCCTTGATTGTAAATGAAGCTACCTGAAGGAAAACGTATCTTTTTCAAATATTATCCCCCACATCTATTCCATTAACTCCTCTATCAACTCCTTCAAGTAAGTCAGTGAAAGCCGTTTTTTTCCAATAAGGAAATTAGCTTCCAATCGCTTCGGTGTCTCACTAATATCTGCAAGAGCTTCACACAATTCATCAAGAGCACGGTTTATTACTTCGGGATTGATTCGAACAAAACCATCAACATTTCTATACTCTCTTCCCAAAGAAATGAACCAAAAACCCATAGGGAGAATATCACTGACAAAAACCGGATACTCGAAAACCACCATTGGCCTCTTTGAAAAAATCCCTTCTATAAACTGATTCCCCCATCCCTCCAGAATACTCGGATACATCACCACATCAGAAATCGCGTAAGCATCCCACAAACTATATCTCTTTGGCAGATGTGATCGCCTGGCACTGATAAAATTAAAAGCTTCTACAATGTTTACTTTCAATTTTTCCCCAAGTTTTTTCAGTTCATCAAGGTATTCCGGATCCTCAGGCTGTCCGGCCAGAAGTAGGACAGCCTTGCTCTCAGTCGTGATCTTGCGACCGTTATAAATCGCTTTGCCCGTAAGTTTTTTCAGGCACCGCTGCTGAAAAGCCGCCAGAAATTCCAGAGAAAGTTCTATTGCCTTTCTTCTGACAATTCGAGTCGCCTGTAAAAATACTATATCGTTTTCTGAGATCCTCATCTTTTCCCTCAGTTCAGAGTTGAAATCGTCGATCGTCCAGGGAAGTTGGTCGAAGTCAAAAACGTTCGGTATTACCTTCGCATCGACTCCCTTTCTTTTCTTCAACTCGTTCTTTGCGAGAAGATTTATCACGACGTGTTTGATGCGTGGATCATCCGGAGGAAAATACGTATCGAGAATTTCTCGTACAAAATGGTAGCGCGGATGAGAGTATCTGTCGCGCTCCCAGTAAAAATCATGATGATGGGCGATGGCCTTAAGGTTCAATAAATTCAAAACCTCTGCCAGAGCTACCCCAGCTGCCAGATTATACGCGAGCGACCACATGTTGTTGACTATAAGAAGATCCGCTTTGAAATCATTCAGAACAGGCATCAGCTCGTTCTTTATGGCTTCCTTGTAGCTTGAAAAAAGTTCTATAAACTCCTTTTCAGGTAGATCGGGGCTTTCGAAGGCCAGCGTATGTATCCTCGCATTCTCCGGATGATAATAACGAATGGAAGGAACTATGTATCCTTCTTCTCTTCCAAGGCTGCCCGCAAGATATGCAACTCTGTGCCCCATCTGTTGGAGAACATTGCGCCACTTCTCCATCTCCAGAGAAACACCATCATTTTCTCCCACTCTGTAATGAACAAGCATCACATTCATCGTCAAAACCTCTTCGGCCTAAGGATTTCACTCAGATTGTTGAAATGAGGAAAGACCCTATCTCTCATCGCCGAAAGAACACACTTATAAAGCACATCTACAACCACCATCTCACCCACTCTGTTAGTGAGAAACTCGGAAGAACGCTTTCTCCCGGCAGCGCAGTAAAGAACGATATTTGCCACATCTGTCAGAGGCGAACCAATCCCTGACGTAATAGCTATGGTCTTCGCTCCACTATCCTTTGCCACCTGCATCGACTTCACAATATCCCTAATCATTCCACTGTGACTTATCCCCACAACCACATCATCCGAAGTCAGTGTTGACGCCACCATCACCTGCGCATGCGGATCGCTATAACTGCTGGTAGCAAACCCCAAAAGCATGAAACGAAAGGCTCCTTCCTCTGCTATGGGGCCCGACCTTCCAACACCGAAGAAAACAAGACGCCGAGATTCAAGAATCACTTCCGTTGCCTGTTTTACCGTGTTTACATCCAGCAGTTCCATAGTTCCCTGTATCAACTCAAGATTCTCATTTAAGATTGCCCGTACGAGTTTATCAAGATCGTGGATCTCTTCGACCTCCAGTGCATCCTCTTTCGGAACACTCAATTCACGTGCGAGGGCAATCTTGAAATGCTGATATCCATCAAAATCGAGCTTCCTGCAAAGCCTGTAAATAGTCGCTTCGCTCGCGCCGCTGTGACGCGCAAGCTCAGTAATACTGTAATGTATGACGTCATCGGGTCTTTCCAGAATATAACTTGCAACGCGTTTTTCGGAATCACCAAGGCTATCGTAAATGCCCTGGAGCTTCTCCAAAATCAACTCTCCCACCTCTCATCGAGATATCCCTTCATCTCACGGAAAAGCTCAAGCTGCTCTTCAATCCTTTGTTCCGCTTCTTCATCCGAGAGATCTTCTGTCTCTTCCACAAACGCGGCTACTCTCGCAAAGTACATTGGTATCAGAAACTCTATGACCTCTTTTCTCAGAGACTCCATTCTAAAAAGAGAAGCGCCAGTGAAAAGTGTCTTCGCCCATGTTTCAGAATCTATAATTCCCTTCTCCTTAACCTTTTCAAATCCTTCGATAAGGTGAGAATAATTCTGAAGAGCGAAATCCCATTTCGATTCTAATCCATCCCTCGCCTTTCTCTTCAAGTTTTCCAGATCCACAACCACAGGCTCTACTTCAATTGATTCCAGCTCGCCATATACTGGAACGCTTTTCAAATCACGTTTTTTGTCTCTCCACACACTTTCATATTCTTCTATCAAGAGAAAGAGAGTACCTACCACCTGTGAAAACATCGGCCCAAGGTGCTTTCCAGGGTCTTTAACATCGTGTATCTTGGCTCCGAGAGCCGCTTGCCATACTGGTTTATCGCCTTCCACAAGCGCTACCGTGGTCATCCATATATCGATCCCGAACTTGGCAACATCCGATTCCCAAATGCTCTCAGGCTTCGAAAGATAAACCTCTAACATATGGCGGCTCACCCCGAAATCTCCACCTATGGGCTGCCTCACCCTGTACCCATAAAGAGTAGAGGTTATGGGATAACAAATATGGTTTGTAATGGTGCCATCGTACTTGTGACGCTTGTAATAAGGGGTAACATAGGAAGCTTTCCCTTCAAGTATCGGTGTGGCGAGTCGTTCAACCCACCACGGCTTAACGCTTCTGAGATCAGAATCAAGAAGCACCAGAACCTTTGCATCCAGAAAAACAGTAGCTTCCATAAGCGCTTTGAGCGCGCTGCCTTTACCCGGAATTCCTTTATAATCAAACGCGAGCTTCTTTATCCCGTGAGTTTCAGAAGACATGAAAACCTCTTTTGTTCCATCCTGACTGCCACCATCAGAATTCAGTATCATTCCTTTTCCATCAAAATATCTCAGCAAGCCTTCGGCGGCTGTCTCAGCTACGTAGGTAATGGTCCCGGCGTTGTTGTAACTCGGGATACCCACCACAACTTCTACATACCCTTTCATGTTTTCGAGTTCTTTAAAAACACCCTCAGGAAGAGCTCCCAATTCCTCCACCTCCATTCTGCTTGAACACCGAAAGCATCAGTTCTATTGAACGCCTTTTTACGCGCATCTCATTCAGTTCTCTGGCGATCTTCATACACTCTTCCCTTTTTGCCCCCTCATTCTGAGCAATCGAAAGTCTTAATTCGAGGGCTTCCCTTAAACGTTTATAAGCCTCGAAAAGCAGCTTGTATTTTTCAATACCTTCTTTACCATCCACGAGTTGCAAAAATCTCCTGCCTTCGGCTTCGAGCTCGACCGCATGGTGATGCATCTCTTTTAAAACCCGCGGGTCAGCTTCTATTTTCTCCTCTCCAACGTTCCATGATATTTCAGGGTACAACAACTCGACATCACTCACACCGTGTGTGTCCACAGGTTTAAAAGTTAGAAGAAAACTCTTAATAGTCTTGGGCGGCACTTGCACCATTTTTCCAACCACGTTGAGCTCGTCGTAAGAAGTCATCTCCTTTACTTCTAAAACCTGATCTGAAAATTCAAGCCACCCGGATTCTTCGTGTGGATTGTAGAATCGGCAGAGAATTTTTCCCTCGAAAGGTTTCATAGTAGAGAAAACAACGTTGTTCCCTCTGTAAAAAGATAACCCTGACCCACCAGAACCTCTGACGTTAAAAAGCATGGGTGGATTCAAATAAGCGTTTGCCCAGATGTCAAGAAACTCGTAAGAACCAGCATAAAAAGCCAAGTCGAGGGATATCTTTCTTTTCATACTCGCTCCGGGAACGTACATCACTGGTCCAGCATCTCCAACTCTTCCCTCGACATGCTTTTTAGATATCCACTCCACCGAACGTATAAGAACCGGGGCAATCCCCTCGCCGGGGAAAGAAACATAACTGTAAACCCCTTTCGCCAGAACACCGAAGAACTCTTTTCCAGCCCTCAGACCAGCAAGATCTTTGAAAGGAAATACGTAGTTGGCACCAGTCTCACGAGCCGCAACAAGAAGAGGCAAAACCTCTGAAGAGGGTTCAGGATAGATGATCTGCTCTGGTCTCTTTAACCTGTCAAAAGGCATATTGACCACGATTTCCCGATCACCCGAAAAAACCTTTAAAAGAATCGCAAGGGCGTAGCCGCTCCCTTTTCCCGAAAGATGAACCTTCATTTCCAGAACAGGTCTATGAGTGAAAAGAAGATCAACGGTTATATCTGCAAACTCTGAGGTGTAACGCGCTCTCACAGAGCTCGCTGTAGTTGTACGCCACTGTATGTACATGCTGTCGAATGTCATAGGAACAGGATTTTTCAAATCAGCTGAGTAAGCGTCGCCATCATCTACCAAAACCAGAGGTAGAAGTTCTGCGCGTGTTCCTTCACGTACGATATTCATCGAGCCATTGGCAAGCTCAAATGAAAAATGTTCATTTTCCCATTGAAAGGATTCCGCTTCTTTGTTTTCACATACCACTTCTTCGCTGTGCAAATCCACCGGGGCAATTGAACCACCAGGAGCAGTGAACCAGAAAAGCCTGCCTTCTCTGAAGAAAACCCCTTCTGATGTATATGGATTTGTGTTGAAAACCACCACACCATTCGGCAAAACACGACCGGCGCGAGGAAGAAGATGAGTAATTTTGTTTTCAATAGACTCAAGAACTTGCCGGTAACGCTCTTCCATTTCTCTATGAACTTCGTCCACACTAACACCACTTATACTGTCATGAATTAGATTTTGAAGAACAAGACTCCACTCTTCTTCAAAATCCATCTCACTACCGGATCCGAGCATCGCCAGAGCCGCAAGAGGCTCCACGATCTTCGAAAGCGCCCATTCACATGTCCAGTTCATGAGCTTCAACTGCTGTCTTGTAGAAAGCGTGCCGGGGAAGACGCATACCAATCTACCCGAATTCATCTCTCCTTGTAGGACGTCACGCGGTACGTTTTTGACTCGAGCTTCATCAGCGAATTTCTGAGGCATAACCACATCAACATCGAGAATTGCCGCGGGATTTTCCGGTTCGGGATCGAGATCATAACCATCGAAGATCGGCAGAATTCCCGAAGGAGAAAAAGGCTTCAATCTTTCCACAAGCATCTTAAGACGCTTTTCAGCGACTTCCGGGAAATCGCAGATACGCATGAGATTTCTATAACTATCGAGCGCAAATACCGCAAGGACCCGGCTACCATCGGGAGATTCCCAGAAGAATTCGGTTTTTGGAAGACAACCGTTCGGAAAATCCACCCCACGCCAGAGAAATAAGGTATCAATACCGAAAAAACGATGAATCTGTGGAACTTGAGAGGAAAAACCGAAATTGTCGAGAAGCCATCCCACTTTCATGGGATTCTCAACATAACTTTTCGCTTTCTTCAATCCAACCTCTATATTCCTGATTGCTGATTCTTCCGCTATCCTCCAGTCGATCTGCCCGTAATAAGGACCAATATCAACACGGTCAGAAAACCTCTTCAGTCTTTCCAGAAAAAACCTGCTTCTATCGCTTCCAACCTCCGCCTGCAAATCTTCCAGCATCAGTGTTTGCCCATCGCAAACAAAGCAGTAAGAAGAATCTTCTTCAAGTATTTCAAAAAGCTTCTCAAAAAAACCAGGAAGCAAGCTTCGAGTAAAACTAACAGGAGCAAACCATTCTCTGTCCCAGTGAGTATGGCAAATTACGAAGTATTTCAACCAAGGTTCCTCCCTGTTTCCGGATCGAACACGTGAAGTTTCGACAGATCGAGGAAAAACTCCACTCGCTCTCCTTCCCTGAGAATCACATCACTAGGAATCTTTGCAACGATTCTCACTTCGTTCACCTTGAAGTGAACTATCGTATCCGAGCCGAGGCGTTCAGTGAAGTAAACTTCTCCTTTCAAAGGGTAGGCCGATTCAACACGCGATAGATGAATGTGTTCCGGTCTTATACCAAGAACAACCCGGTTCTGAGAAAAGTCCCTTATTTTGTCAAGAAGATGCTTCGGGCAATCTATCTCCAGGGTTTCGGAATTAAAGATGACCGCACCGTCTTTGCTTTGTACTTCCATCTCTAAGAAATTCATTCTCGGAGAACCTATAAACCCCGCTACAAAGAGATTTGCAGGCTTGTGGTAGATCTCTTCAGGCGTCCCATACTGCTGAATTTTCCCCGCGTTCATCACAGCGATCATATCACCCATGGTCATCGCTTCAACCTGATCGTGAGTAACATAGATCGTCGTTGTGCCAAGCCTCTCCTGCAGTTTTTTCAACTCGCTTCTCATCATAACCCTTAAAAGAGCATCGAGATTGGAAAGAGGCTCGTCCATGAGTAGCACTGCAGGCTCAAGCACTATGGCGCGTGCCACCGCTACGCGTTGACGCTGACCTCCTGACAATTGAGCGGGATACCTATCGAGTAGTTCATGTATGTTCAAGAGTCTGGCAGCCCATTCTACCCTCTTCTCGATCTCGCTTTTCTCATATTTCTTTATCTTCATTGGATAAGCTATGTTTTCATAGACCTTCATGTGTGGCCATACCGCATAACTCTGGAATACCATCGAGATGTTCCTGTTTCTTGGAGGTAATCCGGTAACGTCCTCTCCATCGAAATATATTCTTCCATCCGTCACTTTTTCAAGGCCCGAAATGCAACGCAGTAATGTCGTTTTTCCGCAACCCGAGGGCCCCAGCAAAACCACAAACTTTTGATCTTCAACAACAAGATCAATACCATCAAGTGCTTTTACATGTCCAAAGTACTTCTTGACATTCTCAAGTCTCACCTGCGCCATGTCTATCAACCCTCTCTCACTTCAAAGATATGCCCCACATGCTCATCAAATATTTGCGGGTGAAAAAAATGAAGACCATCGCCGGAAGAGCCATCACCGTACCCGCGGCGAACTTGAAATAATCCGGAGAAGTCATGGCTGTGTTCAAGATGTGAGCGGGCAGTGTACGGTTTATAAGCGTAAGAACTGAGGCTATAAAAACCTCGTTCCACGACATGATGAAGGCGAAAATGGCTGATGCTGCCAGCCCTGGAAGCGCCAAAGGCAATGTGATCTTGGCGAAAGCACCAAAACGAGAAAGTCCAAATATCATACCGGCTTCTTCGTATTCCACACTTATACCTGACAGGATACTCGAAGTTATCAATACGACGAATGGTAGGATCATAGACGTGTGTGCCAGCGCCACGCCCAGCAAGGTATCGCTTATACCTATCCTGATGTACAGAACAAGAAGTGGAACCGCAATGATCATCACAGGGAAAGAGCGAGTTAGCAGTATCGAAAGCCTGAAAGCGTTTTTACCCGGAAACACGTATCTGGTAAGAGCAAAACCTGCAGGAAGTCCCACAAGAAAGCTCAGTCCTATCGATATACCCGCCACTTCCAGACTGTTCAATGTCGCTTTCCATCCATCAAGCACAACAAAGAGTTTATACAGATGATCAAGAGTCAGCTTGGTAGGAAACAACTTCTGTGGATCGTAGAAATCAGAAGATGGAGTAAGTGATGCGATCACTATTAGGACCACCGGTGTTAAAAACCACAGAGACACTATAACAGCAACAAATCCTATTAGAAACTTTTTCAGCATATTCCCATCTCCTTTAAGCGGTGCTTCCCTGAGCGGGTTTCAGAAACGTCAGATATGCCCAGCTTATTATGAGAGATACCAGAGCGATAATGAGAGCATAGGCGCTTGCCATATGAGCGTTGTTCACTTCCGTCTGCCAGTAAAAGGCTTCTCCTGCAAGTATCGGGATATCCCTACCCGCAAGCAACCAGACAACTCCGAATATCTGAAAGGCAAAGATAGTTCTTATCAGAAGAGCTGAAAGTATTGAGGGTTTGAGAATCGGAAGTATGATCTTTCTGAACTTCTGCCATGCGGAAAAACCAAAGATGTCAGCGGCTTCGAGGTACTCCTTATTCACGGCCTGAAGACCCGCCAGTATTATCACAAAAACAAGTGGAGTGGCACGCCACACTTCCGTGAGAACGATCACCCAAAATTCTCTCGTTTTGAACATGAAACCGAAGAAATAGATGGGATACTGGATAATGTCAAGCTTGAGTAGAAGCTTATTCAGGTAACCCATAGGGGCAAAAATGGAATAGCTCATCAGCGCCGCTGAAACGTCACTCAAAGCCAAAGGAATGGAAATAATATACAGAACTATCGTGTACCCCCTAAACCTCATGTTAACAAACAAAGCCAGAAGTAATGCCAGCACAAGCTGTAACGGTACAACGACGCCGGTGATTAAAAGAGTGTTTTTGAGAGTTTTCCAGAATTCACCTGTGGAAATCAATTGCTGAAAATTCCCAAAGGCACCCTTATCACTCGTGAACGCCAGGATGAACGTTTGAACCAGAGGATATCCAAGGAAAAGCACAAGGTATGCAAGGGTTGGTAAAAGCAATAAAAAAGGGATTATATCTTTTCTGTAAACCAAGAGGGATCACTCCCTTCTGATTCATTAAAGGATGGGGAGCGAAAGCTCCCCATCTAAACAGAAACCGAAATAATAACCTCAATCAAAAGAGCATGGCATCGGGTTGTGGCAGTGGCGCATTCGCTTCTTTGAAGATATTTCTCAAGCGCTCACCAAGTTCCTTCAAAACCTTCACTGGATCCTCATTCTCGATCACTATTCTCTGGAAGGCCGTTCTGTAAGTATCTGTAAACTCACCACCTTTTGGCCCAAGACCAGGTATGAACGCAACAAGAGAATCCTTTGTACTCGTCTGATTGATTACGCCTTCAGCTATTATCTTCAATGCACCCTCTGGAATGTAACCCGATGCTTCCTTCACAACAGGGAAAAATCCAACGTTCTGCAAGATCTTCACCTGAACTTCTGGGCTCGTCAGGTAATCTATGAGCTTGAGAGCGTCGTTTACGTCAGGAGCGTTCTTGGGAATAGCAAGACCCACCAGAACGATTATGTAACCTCTTCCCATAGGACCAGCCGGTACTGGAACGACCACAAAATCGTTTGGCTTTTCAACGATGGCACTCTTTATCCTTGCAGTGTGGTCCCATGCTATCAGGACTTCTCCTCTCAAAAGAGGCTCATCCATAGAAGCCCAGGTTGAACTGGCGGGGTGTATGTACTTAAAGAGCTGCTTCAGATACTCCCACATCTCAATAGCTCTAACGCTATCGAATTTTAGAGCCTGAGCACCGGTGAAAGAAGGATAAATGTAACCATGCAGGAATCTGTGCCACAGACCTTTCGGTGACATCGGGAAACCGAGAGGAGGCATACCAGTTTTGATCTGGATCATGCGAGCCCATTCAAGAAGAGCATCGTAGGTCCATTTTTCACTTCCGTAGATCACATCTTCCTTCGTTAGCCCCTTTGGCAGATAATCAAAAGCTTTCTTGTTAACCACCATCACATACGTTGCCTGCAACCACGGGACAAACTCCTTGATTCCCTGAGCGTAGGCATATTTTTCAAGTGTCGATATGAATGTACGACCAGGGAAGGTGTAACCTTCCATGTCCATCATGAATCCTTTTCCTGCCAGCAGATCGATACCACCCTGAAGATCGGCAAACAGGTTGACCGTAACCTTTCCGGCCTTCTGTTCCGCTTCGATTCTGCTACTGGCTTCCTGATAAGTCAGAGGCAAAAACTTGACTTTGATACCGTATTGCTTGGTGAAGTTGGTCAGCAGATCTCCTTCCATGAACTGGCGCTCCGCGGCGGGATGCATCTGGGTTGAAACAAATGCCACATCTGCCAGAACGAAAGCCGAAAGCAAAACCACCAGTAACACCACTACAAACTTCCTCATGTTATCCCTCCTCTTAGTGAAATGTGGATATGTAAAAAGTATTTTCTTCATGCATGCCATTTATGAAAAATTTTTTTCTTTAAAAATATACCATCATTATTATCATTTGTCAAGCTGAGGTGAGTGTGTTCGAAAAATCAAGAAGCAGAACTATGTTCAATCTTTCAAACGATGGATGCAAAAACTTATCCAATCGTATATTTCAAACCCTCTTGTATCCTCTCACATCCGCAAAACGACTCACTTGGAGATTAAACCCCCTGTTTCAGCACTTTATTGAAACGATCTGCTTAACAGTCCTGGAATCTCTTGTCTCACTTCTCATCACACATCTCGGTTT
>DPRG01000148.1 GCA_003538775.1 Thermotogae bacterium | reverse complement strand
CCGCTTCAAGAAAGATTCAACATCCTGTTTCAGCTCTCTGCTCGCCGCGTCGACGCGGCTCGGCGATCGTTTGTACGAGTGCTTGCTTCGGCGCTGCGAAAGACTGTAAAAGCTCTATGCTGAAACATTCCTCTCCTCTTCTTCGTGCAGGGCGTTTTGTTAGTTTAAGCGAAAAGGAAAGCGAATGACGCTTGTGACATCATCTCTGTTTCCTTCGCTTTTGTAAGCCTGACATTCAGTAACCCGAAATAAAAAGCGGGGACTGAACGAATTCCAGTCCCCGCTTTTTGAACACGACGGATTTCTTGTTATCTCAAGAAGAAAGGCTGATCCGGGAAAATGGAACCAAACACCAGGCTAACCACCGACATGAGTTTCACAAGAATATCCATAGAAGGTCCCACTGTGTCTTTCAAAGGATCTCCCACCGTATCTCCTATAACCGCTGCGGCATGCGTGGGCGTTCCCTTTCCACCGAAATGTCCCTGTTCTATGTACTTCTTGGCGTTGTCCCAGGCGCCTCCAGCATTAGCCGAGTAAAGAGCTATCATTACCGCACTCGAGAGACACCCTATGAGCAATCCTGCCACTGCGGATTTTCCAAAGAGGAATCCTATAATGAATGGCGTAACGACAGCAAGCATCCCCGGAGCCACCATTTTCTTTATAGCACCCTTGGCGGTGATTCCAATACATCTGGCGTAGTCAGGTTTATCCTTGCCTTCAAGAATACCAGGTTTTTCCTTGAACTGCCTTCTTATCTCATCTATCATTAAAGCCGCGGTATCTGCGACGCCATTTATCAGAAGAGCTGTGAAGAAGTGGGGAAGCATTCCGCCGATTAAGATTCCGATCAGGGTATAAGGATTCACCAGATTTACTATAGGATTCATCAACACAGCATCAGCAGTCTTAGCGGTGCCCCAGATATAGGAAACTATCAAGGACAGAGCCGCGAAAGCCGCAGATCCTATGGCAAAACCTTTTCCAATAGCCGCCGTGGTATTACCCACAGAATCAAGCCTGTCGGTAATTTCGCGAACCTTCGGATCGAGCTCGGACATCTGGGCTATACCACCAGCATTGTCCGCAACAGGGCCATAACTATCAACACTCACGATGTATCCCACAAAAGAAAGCATTCCCAGCGCTGCTATGGCTATACCATAAGTTCCTGCAGCCCAGTAAGCCACAAGTATCGCTATTACAAGTGTCAAAACTGGTAAAAGCGTGCTCTTCATTCCAAGTGCCAGCCCCGATGTGATGTTGACCGCAACTCCCGTTTGAGTTTTTTCCGCCAGCACCTTGACCGGTTTGTAGTCGTAAGAAGTGTAATATTCGCTGAATCTGCTGATAAGCACACCAGCTAACAATCCACTCGCTATAGAAATCAACAACCTCCATTTAAGGTGGAGATCCCCAAAGAGGACGCCAGTAAATTTGAACTGGTAGTTTTCCTTCAAAAGAAGGATCACGATGAACGTGAACAGTAATACCAGAAACGCCGTGATCACATTACCTGAAGAAAGTGCTTTCTGCGCATCTTGAACTTTTCTTGTCTTTACTATGATCACACCTATCATCGATGCGATGACACCCACCGAGGCAAGAACAAGAGGAAGTGTCAAAAGTGTTAGGTACTGCGAGCTGGTGATAGTGTGATCCGCGAGTTTTATGTAGACAGCGGTAATAGCAGCTGAAACAATCGAAGCAATGTAAGATTCGAGAATATCCGCTCCAAGCCCTGCAACATCACCCACGTTGTCTCCAACATTGTCGGCAATGGTTGCGGGATTTCTCGGATCATCTTCCTCAATCCCGGCTTCTACCTTACCCACAAGATCTGCGCTCATATCGGCTGCTTTGGTGTACATACCACCGCCGACCCTGTCGAATAGGGCTATAAAGGAAGCCCCAAAAGAATAGGAACTTATGAGCATCACGCTCTTTATAACAGAAATCAATCCGTTAGGATCATCGACCTTGAACAATTTTATACCTTCGAAAACATACTTTGTGGTATGTATCGCAACTTCATCATACATAAACCATTTTCTGAATATAAGGATCAATAAACTCAAACCAGTCAGAGAGAAGCCAGCCACAGCGAGTCCCATAACCGACCCACCTGAAAAAGCCGCCGAAAACGCATTGAACAAGCCTTTTCTGGCTCCGTTGGTAACTCTTACATTGGCTCTGGTTGCCGCGTACATTCCTATCACACCAGCCATCTCCGAAACAAAGGCACCAAAAAGAAACGCCAGACCGTAACGGAAGTCGAATAAAACTCCAAGAATCACCGCGATGATCACCGCGATGAGCGCGATCTTTTTTCCTTCCTCTTCCAAAAAGGCGTTGGCTCCTTCTCTTATTGCTTTGGAAATCTCCACCATGTGGGGCTCACCTTCAGGGTGCTTTAAAGTCACCCTGAGCATGATAAATGCCATTATGGAAGATGCAAGCCCTGCTACGAGTGAAAACCAGAGTACTCCAAGGCTGAACACACTACTCCCTCCTCTCTGAAATTTGACGCTTTGAGGCAATTATACAACGAAATTTTCCGTTTTTTTACACTCCAATTTTCAGTCGATCCAGTCCTTTTAAAAGCCTCTTTGACATAGCCCACGTTTAATCAAATGTTTTAGCTCAACAAATCCTCACATTTTTCCGAATATAAAAAACGATCAAAACGTTAAAAAAATGGATAATGCTCGGATATTCTTTGTGGTTAAAAACCGGAAAAGATTCAGCGGGGAAGAAAATTCAGGAACGACGCATTCTCGGAAGCATGAGCGAACCCACAATGATGTTAAGGTAAAAGCTGAAAAAGCGCCAGACGATCAAACCCGCGGCTATAGAGTCAGAAAATATACTTTTGTAAAAGAGGTAAAACGCTCCTTCCTGGGCTCCCGAACTTCCTGGAGTGGGGATAAATGCAACAAAAAGAGTGAGAATGCTTTGCATACCAACGATTTTCCATGGACTTTCCCCTTGAAAACCCAGGGCTCTGTATGCAAAGTAAGGAAGTATCATTAAAGAGATATATTGAGCAAGAATTAAAATTCCCATAAACACCGTTCTCACTGGAAATCTTAAAACACTTTTGAACACATCTCTGAATTTTCGGACCTCTGTTACCATCCGACTTTCAATATCATTCGTTTCCTTGATAACTTTGAAAAACGAAAGAATCTTCACGATGAACCTCAAAAGGCCAAGCCCGACACGCTCGTTTAATGAGAAAAAGAATATGAGAAACACTACGAACGAATTGACTGCAAATCCTATAAAGGAAAGAGACGCCAGATGCTGCACATATCTTTTAGCGATGGGATAAGCCCAAACCAGCACGAACATACCGTATATTGTTATAGTCACCTGGTACACCAGAAATTTAACCACAAGTATTCCTGTGCTTTCAGCCAGTCCAAAATGCTTCTTCACCGACATGTAGTAAACCTGTGCTGGCTGTCCTCCAGTTGCAAACGGAGTAACGGAATTGAAAAACCTTCCAAGAAGGACTATCTCCAGAGCATCACCCAACTTAATAGCCTGCAGATTTCCATAAACACCGCTCAATTTAAGCACGAAGGATTCGAAAACAACCGACAAAGTCCAGAAAAGCAAGCTCAATCCGATAAAAGGAACCTGAAGTTTCTGAAAGGCCCATAAAACCTTTGACGGTCCATTGATAATTACCACTATAGCCAGAGATACAACCGCAATGAGGAGGCTGAGAAAAACGTTTCGGAGCGTTTTCAAATCAAATCTCTCCCAAATTTCTTCCTGTACGCCTCCGCGTAAATGTTTTTAAGTCTAACAGCCGCCCTGTCTTCTGTGTACTCTTCAAAAAGTTCCCTCGCCTTCCTGCTCCATTCTTCCCAGAATTTCGAATCTTCTTTGAGCTTTTCAAGTATTTCAGCAAACTCCTCAACGCTATTTCCTTTTAAATATCTTCCCCCAAAAATCGGAACGTAGACCTCAAGATCTCTCAAAACTATAGGCAGCCCACTTCCGGCAGCTTCAGGAATGACCAGTCCAAAAGTTTCCTGATGTGAAGGAAGAAAAAAGGCATCGGCCATAGCGTAGACGTTCTTCATTTCATCTTTGTCCAGAGTCCCCAGAAATTTCACGTTTTTAGGTGCTGATTCCATGAGCTTCTTCATCTCTTCGTATCCAGCAGTGAAAGCTTTGAAAGGCATACCACCTGCCCAAACAAAACAAAAGTCCTTTCCAAGAATTTCGGCTACTTTTATAAAATCTTTAACACCTTTTCTCGGCTGTACCTGGCCCGCTCCAACCACCACAAATGCATTTAAAGGTATATTCCATCTCTGTCGCAATGCTGTCCGTTCTTCAAGTGAAGGAAAAGCTTCGAATTCTTTTCTTATCACAAAATTTCTAAACACTTTCAGTTTTTCTTCCTTCACACCAAATTCCAGGAGCTCGTCTTTTACCTGATCACTTACAGCCAAAACAACGTCACAGGTGTTGTAAAACCTTCTGAGATATCTCGAAAATATTGGTAGCCACAAAGAAGTCCCTTTCAAACTTCCTACAAGCGAAGCAGGAACGATGTGAGCGCTTACAACAAGCAGGGCCTTTTTTTTCGACGACAAAAGTTTAAAGAAGAATTGAGGATCTGGCGTGTGGACATGAACAATATCTGTCGTCAAACGCAATCTGTTTACGAATATTTCAAAATCCAGAATGTTTAGAAGCTTCAAATGATTATAAAAGGCTCTCTCCACGCCCTGACCCTTGAATTTGTGAGACGATGAAAGCACGTTTACACTCGCCATGGTTTACACTCCAGCCTATTCACAAAATCTGAGCCGGGCCCAGACCCGGCTCAGATCCTTACATATTCAAACTCAAACACCAAGAGCTTCCATAACCTTTTTGACTATCTCCATACCCACCCTGAGTTGACCTTCCGCTGTGGACGCACCAATATGAGGTGTGGCAACCACGTTATCGAGGGACAAAAGCTTTTTTCTCAACTCATCCTGCGGAGGTTCAACCTCGAAAACATCAAGGGCCGCAGCATAAACCTTACCGGAAACCAGAGCATCGTACAGCGCCGCTTCGTCAATCACTCCTCCTCGAGCCGCGTTTACAATAACAACACCATCCTTCATCTTTGAAAACGCCTCGGCATTTAACATGTGTCTTGTCGCGTCTATCAAAGGCACATGCAGGGTGATGTAATCGCTCTCTCTCAGAAGCTCGTCGAGCTCAACGAATTTTACAGGTAATCCACCATCGTCTTTCACTACATCATAAGCAAGGATCTTCATATCGAAAGCCAGTGCTCTTCTTGCAACCTCTTTTCCAATGTTTCCAAAGCCTATAATACCAAGGGTTTTCCCATAAAGCTCATGCCCTTCGAGAAGCTTTTTCTCCCACTTTCCCTGTTTCAGTCCGCATGTTCCGCGTGCAATGTGGCGTGCCGCTGCAAGCATAAGACCAATCGTAAGCTCAGCAACAGATATCGCGCTCGCACCCGGTGTGTTCAAAACAGCTATACCTTTCTCCTTCGCAGCGGCAACGTCTATGTTGTCGAGACCAATACCCGCGCGCCCTATCACTTTGAGCTTTTCAGCGCTTTCTATGATATCCCTGGTCACCTTGGTAGCGCTTCTCACGATGAGCGCGTCGAACTCCTTAATCTTCTCCTTAAGTACCTCAGCATCATAGTGTTCCATTGTTGCTTCAATGGAAGGATTGGATTTAAGTAGCTCGAAAGCTTCAGAAGAAAGCTTGTCGTTAACATGAACCCTGTAACTCATATGTCCTCCCTCCTAAAAACTTCTTCGGCCGCCCTGACACCAGCCCCAAGTTCTACCTTGTAGCCGAATTTATCGAGCGCCATCTCGAGAGCAGAAATAGCCGTTATCGTATCGAACGGCGAAACCCACCCGAGATGAGCGATCCTTATGATCTTTCCTTTAAGATGGCCCTGACCACCAGCCACTGTGACTCCCCAGTTGTCCCTCATGAAGGATACCAATTTCTTTCCGTCGACTCCTTCCGGAACCTTGACTGCCGTGAGGACGTTCCCTGGTTTCTTCGCAAACAGCTCGAGTCCAAGGGCCTTAACGGCCGCACGCGTAGCATCACCTAAAATCCTATGTCTTTCCCAGATGTTCTCCACACCTTCCTCCTTAAGCATCTCCACGGATTTTGCCAGCTGATACATCAGATTGATACCCGGTGTGTATGGAGAATCCGGATAACTCTTGTCGTAGGCGCGCAAATCGAAATAGTATCTGTGATTTCTGGAATTTTTCACTGCTTCCATCGCTCTGTCGCTTAAAGCAATGAATGCAATACCTGGGGGCATCATCCAGCTTTTTTGAGAACCAGAAATAACGACATCGATCCCCCACTCATCCATCTTCAATGGCTGGGCGAGAAGACCACTAATACCGTCTGTAACGAGAAGGACATCTCTATTCCTTGTAATTTCTGCAATGGCTTTAAGATCAGTTACAGCACCGGTAGAAGTTTCGCTCAGCGTAGTGAAAATGGCTTTAGCATCTGGAGACTCTTCAAGCGCCTTTTCGATCTGCCAGGGTTCTACAGCGTCCCCCCATTCTATTGGAATCTCATGAACCACCACACCGTAGTTCTCACAGATCTCCTTCCATCTTTCTCCAAACTTTCCACCAACTACAACGATCGCTTTTTCGCCAGGTGAGAGAAGATTGGCGACAGCCGCTTCCATAGCACCAGTTCCAGAAGAAAGCAGGGTGAATACACGCTTTTCGGTTTGAAACAGGTACTTCAAACCTTCAAGTGCTTTTTCCTGAATCGCTAGATATTGGGGAGTTCGGTGGTGTATGGTCTCCTGCGCTCCGGCAAGAAGTATCTCTTGAGGAACGGGAGCTGGTCCAGGTGTGAGCAAGTAAGTCTTTCTAACCATCTTAGCCATCAGGGATCCCCTCCTCGAAAATGGTTGAAATAATGGTTATTTCCTTCACTATGATACCAGATTTTTCTGTCTCAATGAAGAGAGGAAAAACACCATTAAACCCAGAGCGATCAGAAGATCCCCGATGCTCACAACGAAGCTTCTGCCCCAGGGAAAGTAAACGATCGTTATATCACCAAGAAATAGCGCTTCCTTTGGAGTTTCCACGAAAACATGCTTGGCATCCACAGAATATATTCCAATGTATTCGGCTACGCTCCTCACCACAGGCATTCTTCCTTTTCCAAACAGAACCGCTATGGTATTGGAAACGGTTCCGATGGTCATATACGGAACACCAGGTATGTGAAAGTTAGATACCATCAAAGCAATCACCATGAGATAAGAGGCAATGTTAAAAAAGCTGCCCGCACCTGGCAACAGAAAGCTGATCAACTGGAAAGCAAGCGGTACAGGAAAAAGGTAGAGAAATCGGTAAGGATATTCTATAACACTGATAGGATTCCCTCGACAGAGCAAAGTGAGAAGAATGGATATCACCGTCACATCTATAAACATCCCTGCTTCTCCCCTTCAACCGAAGAAGCTGTATTTGAGTCGACCAACGAAAGAAAAAGATCTACCAGCTCCGGATCAAGCTTTTCGCCCTTCATCTCCTTCATTATATTTATGGCTTCTTCCTTTGAAAAGGCTTCCCGGTACGCTCTTTTCGTTGTGAGGGCATCATAAACATCTGCCACCGCAAGTATTCGCGCTTCTATTGGTATCTCATCCATTTTCAATCCTTCAGGATATCCGGAACCATTCCAGGCTTCGTGATGGAAGCGAATCCAGGGAACGATTTCCTGTAGATAAGAAAGGTTTGATATTATCTCTACGCCCCTTATAGGGTGTGTTTTTATCTCTTCAAACTCTTCTGGAGTGAGGTTGGAAGGTTTATTCAAAACCTTATCGGGGATACCTATTTTACCTATGTCGTGAAGCAAGCCTGCAAGCCGTATGCGCTCTAAAGTTTTGCCTTTAAGCCCCAAAGCTTTTGCGAGCATAATGGCATAATTAGCTACACGTTCGCTATGACCTTTCGTGTACGAATCTCTTTCTTCCAGGACCTTTACCATTGTTAGAAGATTCTCAATCCGGCTCTGTCGATAATAAACGCGGAAAAGATTCGTGAGATCAACCATCACGAGTATTGCAATTATGATAGGGATAGCGATAATGCCCATATAGCGATATAGGACCACTCCAACCGCGGCTACAAATGCCATAGGTAGAAGCCCCATAAAAACTATGGAAGGAAAGCTCTTTAGACGCTCTTTCGCCTTCTCGGGGGCCACAGTGTAAAAAAGCCCGGTTATAAGAAGCAGGTTAACCCCTGCGTAACCAAACGCGACAATAAGTACTGTCAACGCGAAAGCGATATTTGAACTTACATCACCAAAAGCAAGAGAGATTAAACCTGCAACTGCCGAAGAAATGCCTATTTGCGAAGCGTTGAAAATGGCTTTGGGAAACGGGAAAAATTTGAATCCTCCGGAAATAGCCAATAAGTTCGACACAAATCCTACTATAAAAGCATTCGACGGGCCAAAAAGTACAGCTGTTATCACGTTTATCAACATACCGCCTGATAGAAGCACCGTGTGAGATCCGTATCTTTCCATTACCACAGGTACAGAATCAAGAATCCAAGAAAGAAAGGTCATAAGCAAAAACCTGTCCCATGAAAAATCAAATCCAAAGACTCTCCAGCAGAATGCGAATAAGCTAATAGAAAAAAGAAAAACCAACATAATATAAAGCCGGGTCAATCTATTCATAAACGGCCCTGCCTCCTAGAATTGCATGCATATGGATGTATCAAATATGAGTTTATATCATAAATATTACAATTATCCCCATCTGAGATGTCCTACC
>DPRG01000126.1 GCA_003538775.1 Thermotogae bacterium | reverse complement strand
AAGCTCTGCTTCAGCCTCTCTAAAAACTTTCAGTTTTATCGTCTTCGATCTCATTGGAAACATTCCAAAAACCCTTTCACAGTTCTGGCGGTTTTTTCCACCGCTTCATCGTCTATCCAGTAATGTGTGACAAAACGGTACTCACCGCCCGACTCGGGAGGGTTTATCCTGATACCGTTTTCGTACATGTAAGATACAAAGGAGGCATGATCTATCTCCCTTTCGAAAGTAAAAAAGACCATGTTTATGTCGAGCCGATCCTTCATCACGGAGATTTCCGGTATTCTGTCAAGTAATTCGGCCAGCCTTCTGGCTCTTTCATGATCTTCGTGAAGACGTTTGGTCATCTTTTCAAGTGCCACAATACCTGCCGCGGCTATAACGCCTGCCTGTCTCATCCCTCCTCCCATTAGCTTTCGTTTTTTCCTCGCATGCCTGATAAATTCAGCATCACCAGCAAGTATAGAACCAATGGGTGCACACAACCCTTTTGAAAGACAGAACATAACGCTATCAACGTGCCGGGTAATATCTTTAACATCAACGCCAAGCGCTGTGGCAGCGTTGAAAATGCGTGCACCATCAAGATGAACCTTCAATCCATGTGTTTCCGCTATAGCTTTAACTTCAGCCATGTGTTCTACGGGGACAACCGTGCCGAACGAATGAGCGTTCTCGAGCCATATCAACCCTGTCTCTGGATAATGAATGTCTTCCGCCCTTATGGTTCGTTTCAGACTATCCAAATCCATCACACCGTTTTTGTGTGGAATCGGACGAAGCTGAACACCTGCTATAACAGAGGCTGCACCGACTTCATGTTCGAGAACATGACAATCTGCCGGAACGATCACTTCCTGGCCTCGAGTTGTATGTGTAAAAAGAGCCAGCTGGTTTCCAAAAGTGCCAGACGGAACGAACAATGCCGCTTCCATCCCCACCATCTCGGCGGCAAGTTCTTCCAGTTTGTTCACCGTTGGGTCGTCACCGTAGACATCATCCCCTACTTCCGCTTCATACATAGCACGACGCATCTCTTCAGTAGGCCAGGTAACGGTGTCACTCCTGAGGTCTATGTATCTCACCCAAACACTCCTTTCCCGTTCGAACATTTTTCACAATGAAGAATAAATACGCACGAGATCTGTTTCAGTGAAGAACCCCGGCGTTTTTCTTATATGCTTGCTTTCGATCGCTCTTCTCGCCCAGTCATGGGCCTCTTTATCGGAGATCATCACTTTGACGTCGTACACGCCGACTTTTTCAAGGAAGGACCTAAGATTTTCAACACTACCAAAAACTTCAACGACCTTTTTAACACGCTCTGGTTCTGTCAAGGATATATGAGAAAGCACAGGGACAATCAAAACCGCGTTAGCAATCCCGTGTTTCAATCCCTTGATCGTGGTCAAGGGATATCCCATGGCATGTATGAGAGTCGTCCCGGTTTGAGCGATTACCATACCAGCTTCAGTCGAAGCAAGTAAAAGTTCTTGTCTCCAGCGAAGATCATCAGGCATTTCCAGAACCTTGGGTAGAGCTCGTTTTATTTTGTCCGCAGCATCTTGGGCGAGCACATCGGATAAGGGATTTGATGTCTCCGCAAGAAGGCCTTCCAGCGCATGAGATAAAGCATCCACTGCCGTTGAGATAGTTATATCTTTCGGCATTTTCAGCGTATATCTTGGATCCAGCATAGCGTGTCTGGGAAATGCCAGATCCGAGGCAAATCCCGCTTTCACACCTTCATGGCTTGTGAGAACGCTGTACTGCGTAACTTCACTTCCCGTGCCCGCGGTGGTGGGGATTGCGATAACGGGAAGCGCCGAAGTGTAATTTGAAGAGTCGTAAAGTTCCTGCGCAGATAACCCCGGATTGGCTGCGAGTATCGCCACCGCTTTGGCGGCATCCATGGGACTGCCTCCCCCGAGTCCTATAACCAGATCCGCTCCAAAGTCACGACATTCATTTGCTGCTTTTTCAACCGTGGTGAAACTCGGATTTTCTTCCACATCGTCGAAAATACTGAACTCCAGCCCCAGCTCTCCAAGCGCATCCGTTAAATCATCGAGGGAACCATTCATCTTGGAGGAACGCCTTCCCGTTACAATGAAAACACTGCGACCAAACTCTTGAAAGATACCGGATTTCTTGTTTACAATCTTCTCACCGACATGAACACATGTCGGCACCCAGAACTTCCAGTGCAGGTTCATGAAAAACATCAACCTCCTGTATTTACTTTCCCGCTATGTCTAACTCCCCTACAAGCACTGAAGGTACGTTTGCCAGCGCCCGAGCGAACATGGAGAGATTCAATTCTCGATCGCTACCCACCAATTTCACTCTGGTTAACATTTCAACGAAATTTCCGCTTACCGTGATCTGCTCAATTGGGCGAGTTATCTCTCCGTTTTCTATCATAAACCCCCTCGCACCAAGAGAGAAGTTGCCAGATATTGGATCGGCTCCTGAATGAAGCCCGTCAACGCCGATTATCAGTAACCCTTTTTCCACCTGCTTTAACATCTCTTCGAAGGGCAGTTCCTTCTCACCCTCGAGGATGATGTTTATCATGGATATACTTGATCCCATGGCATTACCGGTTGACTTGACTCCATCCTTGTAAGCTGTTTTTAGGTCGTAAAGATAGGTCACCAGCTTCCCCTTATCCACGAGCGCTTTGCGATAGGTTGGGACACCTTCGGAATCAAAGGGACGGCTTGTAAAACTTTCAGGAATGAAAGGATCATCGATTATGGAGAGTTCAGGATTAGCTATCATTTGACCGAGCTTTCCACGTACAGGAGACATCTTTTTCTGAACCTGTTCGGCAGAGAATATCGAAGAAAAACGTCCGAGGATTTCTGCCATTACGTCACGTCTTATTATCACATCGTATTTCCCACTCTCGACGCTCTCAGCACCCAGCAAAGCAAGTGCTTCTTGAACCGCCTCTTCGGCTATTTTATGCACATCAAGATCTTCAGGTGTCTTTGATACCTTTACTCTAAAGCCACTTTTTGGGACCTTGCCATCGCTCGCCAGGACCATTGTGTAAGCATATCCTCCATCGTTGATGAATTCCTTCTCCAGGCCGAGCGTGTTCACGATCGTCTCTTCCGATGTCACATGACCGAACACGTTTCTCGGTGCCATGACAATGCGTTTGTCCAATGACAGAGCGTGACTTTCAAGTTCCTTAGCGAATGAAACCTTTTGAGAACTATCCATTCTTTCGTACTCGCCTTTGTAGTAATCTAATTCTCTGTAATCGCCTGTCCCATCGTGGAAGAGTTCTACGTCAGTTGAATCGATGACCTGTAAATTGTCGAAGGCTTCCTCCACGAGAAGTTCTGCCGATTCTTTATCCAGCGACTCTACGCTTGCCCTGCCGCATTTACCCTGTTTCAACCCTCTGAATCCCACCGCAAAAGAATCGGCATCTTTGAAGGTTTCAACCTTCCCTCGAGAAACATGAACCTCGAATTCGCGCTCTCTCGTGAAATGAACCTGGCACTCTTCAAAACCCTTTTTCTTCCCGAGAGAAAACACTGTATCGATGAAATCTTTTAGCTTCATTTGTTTCTACCTCCCACGATCATTTCACTCACACGTATGGTAGGTTGTCCCACGTCCGCTGGGACCGAACCCGACAGAGATCCGCACATTCCCTGGCCTCGAGCCAGATCGTTACCCACCATATCAATCTTCTGGAGCACTTCCCATCCTTTTCCGATGAGGGTCGCACCTCTTACAGGCTTCACAATCTTCCCTTTTTCTATAAGATAACCTTCCTGAACGGCAAAGTTGAATTCTCCCGTGGAGGGGTTCACCGACCCACCACCCATTGTTTTGGCGTACAACCCGTAGTCCGTCGCCGCTATTATTTCTTCGGGATGGTAATCACCCGGGAGGATGAAAGTGTTGCTCATCCTTGAAGTGGGAGCGAATTTGTAGCTTTGTCGTCTTCCACTACCCGTTGAGGGCATTCCCATCTGTCTACTATGGAATTTATCTACCAGATAGCCCTTGAGTACCCCGTTTTCGATGAGAAGTGTTCGCTGTGTTGGAGTTCCCTCGTCATCGATGTTCGCCGATCCCCAGGCATTCGGAATAGTTGCGTCATCTACAGCACTCACACAATCCGCAGCTATCTTCTGTCCGAGTTTTCCAGCGAATACAGAAGCCCCTTTGGCCACAGAAGTGGCTTCCAAAGCGTGACCGCACGCTTCGTGGAAGATAACACCGCCAAAAGCGTTGGATATGACCACAGGCATGGAGCCGGCAGGTGCAAAATCTGCTGTTACCATACGTTGAGCCATTCTTCCAGCCTTTCTTCCCGCTTCTTTGACGTCAAAAGTATTGAAAAATTCGAATCCCATACCAGCTCCAGGACCGTAGAAACCCGTTTCATTGACACCATCTTTTGAGGCAACAGCTGAAATCATCAATCTCGTGCGAGTACGTGTGTCCTCCGCGTACACTCCATCACTGTTGGCCACCAGTATCTCCTGGACATAATCCCAGTATCTGATCATCACCTGAACCACGTCGGGATACGATGCGGCCCCTTCATGGGCGAGTCGCATGACGGCAACTTTCTCAGACTTTGAAACATCTAAAGGATTCCACACTACAACATGCTTATCGGTGAAATCGAAGACTTTAAGCCCCGGAAAAACTGTCCCTACATCAGAAGATTTGATAGCAGTTCCAACACGTTTGGCTACCTTCATCAAGTTTTCCCTGCTCAGGTCGTTTGTGTACGCGTAAACCTGTTCGTCCTTGAAAAATCCCCTTATTCCCACTCCCTTTTCCTGACCTGTTGTGGACCTGTCCACCTTTCCGTCAGTCATGATAATCGTGTTACTGATCTTGTTTTCCACGAAAACCTCTGCAAAATCCGCGCCACCCGCTAACACTGTAGATATGATGTCTTCAACGAGTTTTCTGTCGAGCATACTCCATTACCCCCTTCCTGATCAAAGGATACCACAAATGGTATACTGTGGCATAGATCGGAAAAAGGAGGCGTCAAAATGGAAATCGAGAAGCCACTTGAAGAGGAAAGCATCTTTTCGGGAAAGATCATAAGAGTTTCCCGATACAAGGTCGAACTTTCGAACGGAGTGAGAACAACAAGAGAAGTCGTTCGCCACCCTGGAGCAGCAGCGGTTCTTCCATACGACCATAATACGGGAAAAGTCTATCTTGTAACCCAGTTTCGTTTTCCCATTAACCAGATGCTTCTGGAGGTACCTGCGGGCAAACTGGATGTTGAAGGTGAAGATCCTCTCTCATGTGCAAAACGCGAACTTTTAGAGGAGACCGGCATCGAGGCGGGACGATTCGAATATCTGGGTTATATCTTCACAACTCCGGGTTTCTCCGACGAAAAGATTCACTTATTCCTGGCGACAGAACTCAAAAAGGCCGCCGAACTTTCCACAGATGAGGACGAGCTAATTGACGTTGTAGAAGCAGACTGGGAAGAATTCTACAGATGGTGTGAAGAAGGAAGAATCACGGACGCCAAAACCCTTGCTTTGGCCTTAAGAAGCAGAAAGCTCATAGAAAACCTGCCATGAGCTAACCATGGCTTCGTATTTGAGATAGATTTTCGTTGTTTTTGCGTTCGTAGCTGAGAAAGAGAGCTAACATAACCACCAAAACTCCAGAAAGAGAAAGCCATGTTGGCCTTTCGTTTATCAAGATGACCGCGGTCACCACAGCTATAGCCGGCTTTACAAAGGACACCATGGAGGCCTTCACCATACCAACGATTTCCGCTGCCTTAAAGAAAGTGTAATACGCGATTCCCGTGGTACCAAGCCCTAAATACAACAGTCTAAACAGGTCTCCAGGCAGGTTGAAAGAAGATATTTTCACATTAGACAACACCAAAACAGGTACATAAAAAATCAGCGAAAACAATGACGAATAAGCTGTCGCGACAAGTGGCCCAAACTTTCTGGAGTATGGTTTCAGTAAAACTAAATAAAGCGCAAAGAAGAAAGCTGAGACTATACCCAGAACAAAAGCCAGGTTATCACTCAGCTTCCCAAACCCTATGACAATCACTCCAGCAGTTCCTATTAGGATTGACAGTATCTTTCTCACGTTCAGAGGTTCTTTCAAGATAAACGGAGCCATCAAGGTCACAAACAGTGGATTGCAAGATATGAGAGTGGCTGCTTCACTGGCATATCCAAGTGACACCGCAAGCTGCAGAATCCCCATGGCCACAACGCTGTTGAGAGCTCCTATCAGCGAAAGCCTCCACAATACAGAAAGTGGAATTTTTGATCGAGTGAAAATCATCAGGAAAGCTCCGCCGATTAAAAACCTCAAAAAAGTTAAAAACAGGGGGTCAAATCTTCCCATTAACGGCTTGCTGACCACTTCCATGGTGGAGAAAAAAATTGCACTGACCGTCAACAGCAGAAATGCCATCTTTCTCCTCCGACGCGGAATTTCTGGAAACTAAACTCATTATATAATAAAAACGGCTTCACAGGGGGTGATCAAAATGAAGATAAAAAGGCTTGATAACTATAAATGGCTGATAGAAAAGGAAGGAAACATGCGTGTTCCCGCAGTGATTTTTACCGACGAAGAGTCGATCAACAGTGTGGAACTCAGAAATGCTGCTCAGCAGATTGTTAATGTGGCAACTCTCCCCGGAATAGTCCGTTACGCGATAGCGATGCCGGATATCCACTGGGGATACGGTTTCCCTATAGGGGGTGTGGGAGCATTTGACGTGCACGAAGGTATCATTTCCCCAGGAGGTGTGGGATTCGACATAAATTGTGGAGTCAGGCTCTTGAAACTCGATATCCCCGCAAGTGAGGTTTTGCCAAAGCTTGAGCTTCTCGCGGATGCTATCTTTAAATCCGTCCCTGTGGGTGTCGGTTCAAGAAGACGCGAAAGTTATTCTAAAAAGGTACTGGAACAGGTGTGTTTGAAAGGTGCTCGCTGGGCTGTGGAAGAAGGCTTTGGAAAAAAGGAGGACCTTCAGCATATAGAAGATGGAGGATGTTTGAAGGACGCGGATCCTGAAACGGTGTCAGATAAGGCTTATGATAGAGGCTCCGACGAACTCGGGACTCTGGGCTCCGGAAATCACTTCATGGAAATTCAGAAGGTAGAGAGAGTATACGATAGAGATGCCGCCACTTTTCTTGGCATAGACGAAAACACCATAACTATAATGATACATTCGGGTTCCAGAGGTTTTGGTCATCAGATTGCCACAGACTATATAGCGCTCATGAGGGATCAACTGAAGGCTCACAATGCCGGGCTTCCCGATCGTCAGCTTATAAACGCCCCATTTCAGCATCCCACAGGGCAGCGATATTACAAGGCTATGTGTTGTGCAGCCAATTACGCTTTTGCAAATCGTCAGATGATAACTCACTATATAAGACAGGCTTTCGCTTCTGTCTTTCCAGGCGTTAGGGTAGAGGTGGTTTACGATGTGGCTCATAACATTGCAAAGGTCGAAGAACACGAAGTAGACGGTAAACGAATGAAGCTTGTTGTTCACAGAAAAGGCGCTACAAGATCCTTCGGTCCTGGGAACCCTGCGCTGCCCGAAATTTTTAAAGAAGTTGGACAGCCTGTCCTTATACCGGGAGACATGGGAACGGCCTCCTATTTGCTTTTAGGAACGAAAGAAGCTGAAAAGGAAACCTTTGGCACTACCGCTCATGGAGCGGGTAGACAGTTGGGAAGAAAAGAAGCTAAACGTAAACTGAACCTTTCTCACGTTATGGAAGAGCTGAAGAAGAAAAATATAGTGGTTCGTTCTGCTTCCAAGGGTACATTGATTGAAGAGGCTCCGGAGGCTTACAAAGACGTTGATAGGGTGGTCGAAATCGCAGAGGCGGCCGGGTTGTCAAGAAGGGTGGCAAGACTCGTGCCACTGGCAGTGATAAAAGGATAATCGTCACTATAAAAAGTGACTCACAGCGTGATCATATTCCTAAAATGGGTTTTTTGTTTACACCTATAGAGGGGCACTATCCGAGGAAATAAGGAAACCAAGCGCACGTGATCACCCGACAGTTACTCGCTTTCTCCTTCCCTCGAATCAACAAAGCACCACACGCAAAGAAAAGGAAGGGGATGTTCCAGCATAAAGTTTTCGCAGTTGCGCTCCGCTTATCTCCT
>DPRG01000031.1:472-13906 GCA_003538775.1 Thermotogae bacterium | reverse complement strand
GAAACTTCCACAACGGATCGAGCCGGGCGATGGGTAGAAAAATACTGAGCATATACCTGGTTGAACTTTTGGAAACCAGACATGTCTGTCATATAAACAGTTACCTTGACCACTTTCTCCAGCGAGCTTCCAACCTCTTCCAGTATGGAAGAAATATTCTTCAGGACTCTGTGCGTAGCCTCTTCTATGTTGAGCACAGAGACCTGACCGTTCGACTTATCAATGGGGATCTGACCAGACAAAAAGATGAATCCTCTTGACTTCACAACAACCGAGTACGGTCCCACAGGTTCAGGAGCGCTTTTGGGATTCAACAGCTCCATTTTAATCCCCCTCTTACAAAAAAAATGACCGGACTGGTAACTAAAGGTGTTGAAATTTTACCATATCTCCCATTATCGCAGAAAAAACTCTTTCCATGAATTTCCTTTCGTCCTCGCCCTGTTGTAAACCACATATCTGCCTACAATTTACAATGTGCTTCTGAAATTTTCTCTGGAAACTTGTCGAGTTAGTTCAAATGGAAGCGGCATTGATTTAGAGTTGCTATACCATGTTCGGCAGATTGATTTTTTTCGTTACTAATCCCAACAAACAGAAACACCACAAACGCATTTTAAGCCTTCACAAGGAATTTGAATAAAGCAAAACAAAGAAAGATACGCTCTGTTAGGTAAGGTCTCATGAAGATTCACCAAAGTACTGTTCCTTATATTTTCTTCCAATTTCATTTCCTCTTTCAATAATTTTTTCAGCTTCTATCCCAGCAGTTTTTATAGTAAACGAATCAATGACCTTCCCACCCTTTGATTCTATTGCGTCGGTCAATATTTTCGTTGCTTTGCCACTGATACCCAGCATTGTGAAAAACAAAACCACCTTTTTATTTCTAAAATCAGCTTTTGAGACAAACGCGTTAACGGCCGGTGTTGGTCTGCCTGCCCAAACAGGTGTGCCTAAAAATACCAGATCGCAATCTAAATTAAAGTCCATTTCTTTTATTTCACTGCGTTTCCCTCTTATCGCCTCATAACCGCCCGTTAGAAAAACAAAAGGCTTTCTTCTTTTCTTCACTTCCTCGATTTTCCTTATATCCGCATTAAGAGTTTGGGCTATCGCCCTGGCAACCAGTTCTGTTTTTCCAGTGAAAGAATAATAAACAACTAACGCCTTCATCCCTTATCCCCTCCAGACATCCAGATGAATTTTTCCTCATAACGAACATGTGAAGAGAGCCACTGGTACCATGATTGACGGATGGTCTCTTTTCACCGTTATCATTCAACAACCACAAAATTATTACGACTCACATCTCTTCCGGCGATAATCTGTAGTTGGGAGACTCTCTGGTTATGAAAACATCATGAGGATGACTTTCCATAACCCCTGCGTGCGTGATCCTTACAAATACTGCTCTCTCCTGTAGCTTCTTTATATTAGAAGCTCCAATGTAGCCCATACCTGACTTGAGCCCCCCTACTATCTGCGTTACAACATCAGAGACATAGCCCTTGTACGGAACCATACCCTCAATTCCCTCAGGCACAGCCTTATGAGAATCTCCAGTAAAATACCTGTCCTGAGTATTCGCGTTCATGGCGCCCAAACTGCCCATGCCTCTGTAGGTCTTGAATTTCCTACCTCTGTAGATTATGACTTCCCCAGGTGCCTCTTCTGTACCGGCGAAAATGCTTCCCATCATAACGGAAGAAGCCCCAGCGGCTAACGCTTTTACAACATCACCAGAATATCGAATCCCCCCATCCGCGATAATGGGTATTTTGAATTCCTTAGCCGCCTCCGCACATTCCAGAATGGCGCTAAGCTGCGGAACTCCAACGCCAGCGACTACGCGGGTCGTGCAGATGCTCCCGGGTCCCACTCCCACTTTCACAGCATCGGCACCAGCCTCTGCGAGCGCCTTCACTCCCTCTGCAGTGGCAACGTTTCCGGCTACCACCGTCAGATCTGGCCAGGCTTCTTTTAAAGCCCTCACAGTTTCGATGACGGCCGCCGAGTGCCCATGGGCTGTGTCAATAACGATCGCATCCACACCCGCCTCCACAAGCTTTTCCGACCTTTCGAGTGCTCTTTCTCCTACCCCGACAGCGGCGGCAACTCGCAGCCTTCCAAGGACGTCTCTGCAAGCGTTTGGGTGCTCTATTACCGCCATCACATCCTTGACGGTTATTAAACCCAGGAGTTTGCGGTTCTCGTCAACGATGGGAAGTTTTTCTATTCTGTTCTCCTTCAAAACTTCCTTTGCCTGCTCAAGCGTTATATGAGGTCCAGCGACTATTAACTTTGAAAAGGGTGTCATCAATTCCCTCACCTTTTTCGTCAGATCTTCTTCAAATCTGATATCACGGTTAGTCACAAGCCCTACAAGCCTTCCTTTGTCATCCACAACGGGCAAACCACCTATTTTGAACTCCCTCATCATACGTTCTGCGTCAGCCACAGTGGCACTGGGAGATACCGTGACCGGATCGACTATCACTCCATTTTCCGCCCTTTTAACCCTTCTCACCTGATGCGCTTGTTCTTCGGGTGTCATGTTTCTGTGTATAACTCCTATGCCGCCTTCTCTTGCAAGCGCTTTCGCCATGTCTGCTTCCGTCACCGTGTCCATGGCGGCGCTCACAAGGGGGATTTTCAAAACGATATCTTTCGCAAAGATCGTTGAAGTGTCGACATCTTTTGGAAGCACCTGAGAATATCTGGGTACCAGAAGAACATCATCGAAGGTCAAAGCCTCTCTGAAATGAGAGATTTTCTCTTTGTTCACGGGGTCACCTCCAGGAAGGCAAGACTTATGTGTATAATAGCACAGAAATCGGTTTTTTCTGCTCTCGGAGGTGTGAACATGGAAGATCTTTCCAGAATGCTCGAAGAACTGAAAGAAGCCCTTGAAAACTGCAATTCCCTGCAAGAACTCCACGAGGTTAGAGTGAGGTTCCTTGGAAAGAAAGGAAGGATAACCTCGTTAATGAAGCAAATATCCTCACTTCCACCTGAAGAACGCCCTTCTTTCGGAAAACGTGTGAACGAATTGAGAGCTTCGGCCGAAACCCTTATAAAAGAAGCAAACGAGCGTATCTCAAAATTCGAAGCTGAAAGAAAACTTCGGGAAAAAGCTATAGACCCAACTTTTCCGGGACCCCGAAGGGCTCTTGGCAGCGAACACCCATCTTTGAAAGTTATACGAGAGATTCTCGAAGCTCTTGTTTCTATGGGATTCGAGGTAGTTGAAGGTCCCGAAGTAGAAACCGTTTACTACAACTTTGAAGCGTTGAATACGCCTGAATGGCATCCAGCGAGAGATATGCAGGACACCTTTTATATACATGGCGAGGACATACTGCTGAGAAGCCACACTTCTCCTGTTCAGGTAAGGGTTATGGAGAAAAGAAAACCTCCTGTGATGATCGTATCTCCGGGAAGAGTGTACAGAAGAGATTACGATGCCACTCATCTTCCAATGTTTCATCAAATAGAAGGACTTTATGTTGATCATCATGTAAGCGTAGCTCATCTGAAATGGACTCTTATGGAACTCGCGTCGAGAATCTTCGGGGAGAAGAAGCGAATAAGAATGAGACCGAGCTTCTTTCCATTCACAGAACCGAGTTTTGAAGTGGATGTATGGTTTGAGGGAAAAGGATGGTTCGAAATACTCGGTGCCGGAATGGTCCATCCCAACGTTCTGAAGAACGTGGGATATGACCCTGAAGAATGGTCTGGATTTGCTTTTGGCCTTGGGCCAGATAGAGTCGCCATGATAAAGTACGGAATCGGCGATATAAGAAGCCTGGTGAGAAACGAGAGTTCGATTTATCAAGTAACAAAGCATCTGTAGGGGGCGGAAACGATGAAGGTATCCCTTAACTGGTTGAAGGATTACGTGGATATAGCCGATTTAAGCGTTGAAGAAATAGCGGAAAAGCTTATTATGAGCGGGACATCTGTTGAGGAAATAATAAAGCCCTGGGATGGATTGGATGCGGTCTTTGGAAAGATCCTCGAGATAAACCCGCATCCAAATGCTGACAAGCTCATCATCTGCCGTGTTGGAACAGGTGCAGAAGAATATCGTTTGGTCACAGGAGATCTCAGCCTGAATGTTGGAGACGTTGTCGCTGTGGCAAAACCCGGTTCAAAACTCTTCGATGGTTCTATTGTGGAATCCAGGGTCATCAGAGGCGAAGAGTCGCAGGGCACGATGCTGTCTCTGGAAGAGATAGGCCTGGAATCGGCTTCCAAGGGGGTTTGGAAAGCCGACAGAAACTTTCCTGTTGGCTCCTGTGTGAAAAAAGAACTCGGCCTGGAAGACCACGTTCTGGACCTCGAAATCACACCCAACAGACCAGACGAACTATCCCACATTGGCATCGCAAGGGAACTTTCCGTTCTTTTCAAAAGGCCATTAAAACGCCCGGATTCAAAGATTGAAGCAGATGCCGGAGAATTCACTCAATTCAGCCGTATCGTTATAGAAGACATCGACGGATGTTATCGTTACGCTGGAACTATAATACAGGACGTTGAAGTCTGTGACTCCCCCTTATGGATGAAGAAGCGCCTCGTGGCGGTTGGCTCAAGACCGATTAACAGCGTTGTCGATGTGACCAATTACGTGATGCTCGAATACGGTCATCCTGTTCACGCCTTCGATCTTGACAGAATTCCTCGAAAGGCGATAGTGGTAAAACAGGCAAAAGGCGGCGAAGAGGTAGAACTGCTGGACGAAAACGCTTACAAATTGAAAGGGGGAGAAGTACTCATAACCGACGGGGAAGAGATACTCGCCCTTGGAGGCATTATGGGAGCCATGAACTCGGGAGTTGAGAACTGGACGAAAAATTTGCTGATAGAAGTTGCTTACTTCAATCCTGTGAGAATCAGGCGTGCATCCAAGGGTCTGGGACTGGTAACTGACGCATCTTACCGATTCGAAAGAGGCGTTGATCCAAACGACACCCTAGATGTGATGAACCGGGTTGTTTCACTGATAAAAAGCATCTCTGGTGGCAGTTCGACTACCACTGAAGACGTGTACATCAACCCCGTGAAACCCCGAAAGGTTACTCTTAGAATAGAACGCGCCCGTGAAAGGCTTGGTCTGGACATAAAGAAGAACGAAGTTATCGAAATACTCACATCTTTGGGATTCGGTGTTGAAGAAGAGAAAGAAAAATTCATGGTAACCGTACCCACGTTCAGACCGGATGTTTCTCAGGAATGCGACTTGATAGAAGAAATAGGAAGAATACACGGTTATGAAAACCTGGAGCCTGTGTCTTTGAAAATCCAGGCTGGCCTTGGAGGATTCAGTCCATTCTGGAGGTTCAGAGAAGAACTGACCGGCATTCTAAGATCGTTCGGTTTTAACGAAGCCGTGACTTTTTCAATGATAGATTCAGGAGAAGTCAGAATCCAGAATCCCATGACAACAGAGATGACCCATCTGAGAAATTCACTCGTTCCCGGCCTTCTTCAGTCTCTCTCCTATAACTGGCGCCAGGGGGACAGAAACGTTCGCCTCTATGAACAGGGAAAGGTCTATCTGGCAGACGAAAACGCCGAAACGAAAGTAAAAGAGCTGAATCATCTGTGTTTCATCGCAACAGGTAGAGTGGCGCCGGAGGATTATGGCGATAAGAGATTCTTCGACCTCCTTTATCTTAAGGGCATACTGGAAGAAATATTCGACTGGTGCGGCATAGTGCAAGAAGTTATCTTTGAAACAGGAGATTCTTTCTGGCAGGATAAAACTGAATCTCTCGTAGCAATACACAATGGACACAAGCTCGCCGAGCTTGGCAGAGTGGACCCTGCGCTTGTGGACAAATTAGATGTAAAATCCGATGTTTACGCCTGCGAAATCGATCTTGAGCTACTCTGGAAGATCAAAAAATCCTCGAAACCTTACAGAGAGATGCCAAACTTCCCATCAGTCAGGAGGGATTTATCGGTACTCATCAAAAAATCTCAGAGGATTGAAGAACTTATGAAAACGATTCGAAGCCGTGGAGACAATTTGCTTGAAAGAATCAAAGTCGAGGATCTTTATGAGGGCAAAGGGATTCCAAAAGACTCGAGAAGTGTTCTGCTTTCCCTTACGTTCAGGCATCCTGAGCGAACCCTTACAGATGAAGAGGTAAACGACCTCATGAACAAAATAGTTGAGGCATTACAAAACGAACACGGTATCCAGATACGTGGACTTTCATGACCAAAACTTTTGGAGGTGCTATAAATATGCGGTTTTCGAGGTTATACGCTCCCACTCTAAAAGAGAAACCCTCCGACGCCGAACTTGTCAGTCAGGAACTGCTTCAAAGAGGTGGTTTCGTTAGAAAGATAGCCGCGGGTGTTTACACTTATCTCCCTCTTGGATGGAGAGTGATAAGGAAAATCGAAGAAATCGTACGCGAAGAAATGGATGCCATAGGCGCCCAGGAGCTTTTGATGCCGATCATACAGCCTGCGGAGATATGGAAAATAACCGGTCGATGGGACGATTATGGACCGGAAATGATGAAACTTCAGGATAGACATGAACGCTCCTTCACTCTGGGACCAACGCATGAAGAGATGATAACCACTATAGTTAGAGACGAACTGAACTCATACAAACAACTACCGTTGAGCCTTTACCAGATTGCCAACAAATACCGCGACGAGATCAGACCCCGCTTCGGCATATTGAGAGCCAGAGAATTCATAATGAAAGATGCCTACAGTTTTCACAGAGACTGGCAAAGCCTCGACGAAACCTACAGAGACTTCTATCGTGCCTATTCAAAGATCGTTGAAAGAATCGGTTTGAAGTACGTAGTTGTGGAAGCCGCCACCGGTGCGATTGGTGGAAGTGAATCGCATGAATTCAGCGTACTCGCGTCCACGGGTGAAAGTACCCTTCTGTTATGCGAGAAGTGTGGCTACGCCGCCTCCCAGGAAAGGGCTGAATACATTCCAGAGTATGATGAAACGGAAGAAGAAGAGAAACCTTTAGAAAGGGTTGACACTCCTGATGTAAGAACGATAGAAGAGGTGTCGAATTTTCTCGGCGTTCCCAAAGAGAAAATAGTGAAATCACTGGTCTTTGTTGGAAGACAGGGAGCTGTAATGGCACTCATAAGGGGTGATCTTGAATTGAACCCGGAGAAGTTGAAAGCTCACCTGAAAGACCAGACGCTGGAGCTTGCGGATCCAGAAACAGTGAATAGGCTTTTCGACGTTCCGGTGGGCTTCGTGGGACCTGTAGGAGCAGAAAACGTGAGGATAATAGGCGATCTCAGTGTTCAGAAGATGAAAAATTACGTTGTTGGCGGAATGAAAACAGACACACATTACATAAACGCGAACCACGGACGTGACTTTACCGTTTCAGAATGGGTAGACCTCAAACTGGTGGAAGCGGGTGACCGCTGTCCCAAATGTGGCGAGCCACTTGAATCCACAAAAGGCATAGAGCTTGGGCACATCTTCAAGCTTGGCACGAAGTATTCCGAAGCGATGGGAGCTTATTTCACCGATCAGGACGGAAGCAAAAAACCCTTCATTATGGGATGCTACGGCTGGGGAATTTCCCGAACCATGGGCGCAGCAGTAGAACAGCTTCATGATGACAGAGGTATCATATGGCCTTTGTCCATAGCTCCCTACCAGGTTGTGGTAACCGTGGTGAACATGGGCGACGAAAATCAGGTCAAAACTGGTGAAAGAATCTACTCGCATCTAATGGGTGCTGGTCTTGAAGTTCTGCTGGACGATAGAAGTGTTAGTGCCGGTTTCAAGTTCAACGACGCGGACCTTATAGGCATTCCCATCAGGGTTACTGTGGGTAAAAAAGTGTCTCAAGGACTTGTGGAGGTAAAAAAACGTTATGAAGAACGCGCTCAAAGCCTTTCAACAGAGTCAGTTGTAGAAGCGGTAATGAATGCCATGAAAAGCTACGATCCTTTAAACGAAGCAGGTGATCTATCGTGGGGTTGATGGACCTCTTAAAAAAAGGGCTGAAGAAAACAAGGGAAGGATTTTTCGAACGGATAGCCTCGGCACTTAAAGGATCAAAACTGGACGAAGCGACCCTTGAAGAGGTTGAAGAACTTTTGATACTCGCTGATGTCGGTGCCGAAACAGCACATGAAATAGTAGAAATGATAAAAGAGCGCTACCGTGAAGCCCAAGATGATCCCCTTGAGATCGCCAAAAAGGTGCTCACCGAAATCCTTGAAGGCGATGCCACAATTTCCTCACCCGAAAAACCACCTCTTGTTATCTCTGTGGTCGGTGTCAACGGTACAGGCAAAACCACCACTATTGCAAAGCTGGGTTACCTTTTCAAATCCCAGGGAAAGGATGTAGTCTTTGCTGCGGCCGACACATTCAGAGCAGCTGCTATTGAGCAGATCAAAACCTGGGGTGAGCGTATCGGAGCTACCGTCATATCCCAGCATATGGGGGCAGACGCCGGAGCAGTAGCCTACGACGCCGTAAGCCACGCTGTGTCGAAGGGAAAAGATGTGGTGATAATCGATACCGCCGGAAGGCTACACACAAAACACAATCTAATGGAAGAGCTGAAAAAAGTCCACAGAGTTGTCTCTAAAATCCTTCCAGGAGCGCCGCATGAGGTGCTGCTTGTGATCGATGCCACCACCGGCCAAAACGGGCTCGTACAGGCAACAAAGTTCAAAGAAGCCGTGGAGGTGACGGGTATAGTCGTCACAAAACTCGACGGAACTGCAAAGGGCGGTGTGGTGATACCCATAAGACACAAACTCGGCATACCTATAAAGTTCATCGGGTTCGGAGAAGGGATGGAAGATCTAAAACCCTTCTCAGCCCGTGACTTTGTTGAAGCACTATTCGACTGAGGTGTATGATGTGAGAGATATCTGGTATAAGTCCTTTGATTGCCCTGTCTGCGAAGCCTATTTTCAAGCACCAAGGGTCTTTTCGAATTCTATCCGGGTTTCAAAAAGAGAGAGCGATCTGATGCCACATTACGAAGGGGTTAACCCCCTATTTTATGACCTTGTAACATGCGAGCATTGCATGTTCACCGCTTTCGAGAAGGAATTTTCCAATCCGAAAATTCTGAAAAAATCTGAACTTCTCGAAAAGATTTCGAAACTCTCCAGAAGATCGAAGGAAATTTATAAAGATATAAATTTGAGAGAAAATCGAACTGTAGACGACGCGATCGCTATCCATATCCTGGGGGCCTCCACTTATCATATACTCGGAGGGGATCGAGAACTCTCTGAGATTTACCTCAGACTTGGCTGGCTCTATCGTCTTAAAGGAGACAGACAGAAAGAACTCCACTCTCTTGGAAGGGCTTTGAAGTACTTTGAACGTGTGTATCAAACCACCAGTGACCCGGAAGCTCTACAGAGATCCCTTTTTTATATTGCAGAAATAAATCGTCGCCTCGGTCAAAAAAACGAGGCCGTGAAATACTATTCCGAGCTGTTTCAAAGGTTTAGAAACGTCCAAAGTGTTTACTTGAAAACGGCAAGACAGAACTGGGAGGAGATACGTTGAAAAGAATCCTATCAACCCTGATAGTTTTGACTGCTTTTATTTTCGTTCTCACGTCCTGTCAACCTCAATATAACCCCGATCTTACCCCCATAGATCAGGAAATACAGGATCTCAAAGATTCCATCTTCCAGTTACAACAACAGGTGGATCTTTTGTCTAAAAAGCTGGAAAATCTTGAAAAAAATGCGAGTTCCACCAGTTCACAGCTCGAATCGACAACCCTGAAAGTGAAGTTTCTGGAAGAATACCAGACTACATCTCGTTCTACCATCGACTATCTTTCCAACCATGTCAAAAAGCTTGAGGAAGATCTGAAATCTCTGAACGCCCGATTCTCCAAATTCCAGCTCGATACGGAGACATCTGAGGAGTTGGTGAAACGCGACATAACGCTGCTTCAACAAAAAGTACAGAACACCACAATGACCATCGAAAAGCTGAAAGAAAGTGTCTCAACCTTAGAAGCAAAGTACATCGAACTGAATTCGGAAATCTCAAAACTCAAGGTGGAAAATCCCTTGCTTTCCTCTGTGAAACTGATATTCAGCAAACTGAACGAATTCGAGTCCAAACTCAACACCCTCAGTTATGAACAGTCTTCTTTCAAGGAGGACCTCGAAGAAAGAGTGGCAGTTATCGATGCAGAGTACGCAGAACTCTCTCAGAGGTTACAAAATATTGAAGACGAGACCAGAAAGAAATTCGAAATCCTAAGTAAAATACCCACATCCACCAGCTCGGAGGTAGATGTCGAGAACATCGTTGGATATATTGCTGGTCTTCAGCAGCGAATAGACGAACTTCAGAAAAAATACGACGCACAGCTTTCGGATATCAATTCCTTCAAAGAAGGAATATACAGCTACATTTCAAAACAGGTTATACCGTTGAGAGGTAATATCGAAGACATCACCACACAATTGAAAACGTCTTCGCAAACAATTCGGGAGCTCAAAGCCGATCTTTCATCACTGAAAGCCTCAATCGAGCAGATTAAAATCGACATGAACACCACCCAGGTAGAAGGTCCTTCAGAAACCGTCCCTGCCACGGTGATTGTGACAACAAAACTGGAAGACGCGGAAAAACTCAGAACGGAGATTGAAAAAATCAGATCGGAAATGGAAAACCGCTGGCTTGATATCATGAAGAACGTGAAGGAACTCGAACTCGTCATGCGCCCCGATGAAAGTCTCGAAGAGCTTCTTTCTCTGGATGGAGGAACGCTCAAATACGAAATCAAGAAGGGCGATACACTGGCAGAGATAAGTCAGGCCTTCGGTCTCGGCGAATCTGGAGTTGATGAACTCATAAGGATCAACAATATCTCCGATCCGAGGAAACTTCAGGTAGGCCAGATCATCAAAATCCCGGTAAGAGATACCGCATCACTGTTCACCTGGCCACTCGCAACCACAAAGCGGGTAGACTTTGACAACATCGTTGGTTATTTTGGTCAAAGCGATGGCAACGCTATGAAACCAGGACTGGAAATAAAAACGAAGATAGCAGATACGGTGTTGAGCATACTGCCCGGGCGTGTGATTCTTGTAACACAAAGTGGAGGATACTACACCGTGAGAATTTACCATGGAGATGGTCTTGTGTCCGGTTACTTCTACTTGGGAAGTGTGAAGGTGAAAGAAGGAGACATGGTCAAATCGGGACAGGCCATTGGCACTGTGGGAAAAACGTCCAGAGGATATCTCTTGAGATTCGAGATATGGAAAAACGGAGAACCGAAAGACCCCATGAGAATCCTCTACAAACTCGCGGGAAGCTTTGAGATAACCTTTTATACTGAATGGGAGGATGGAAAAACCGTATACGATCCAGACTTTAGAGTGACAAAGTCAGGCGAACCTCCAAGGCCCTGGTATACCGTCGCGGCTGATCCCAGCATCTTTCCTCTGGGAACGGTGCTTTACATACCAGATCTGGCACCCTTTACCAACGGAACTCCATTTTTCGTTGTTCAAGACGTGGGAGGTGCGGTAAAAGGTTCCAAACTCGACGTCTACGTGGATGATATAAGCTTTGCCGCAAACAACAAGATCTTCTGCGAAGTCTACTACTGGGGATCGTGAGGTGTGCTTGTATGAAAGTACTCACCAGAGAGCAGATGCGTGAGGCTGACAGAAGAACAATTCAAGAGCTCGGTATACCGGGTCAGCTGTTGATGGAGCGTGCCGGGCTTTCCGTTATCCATGCACTGAGCGAAGAAGTAAGATCCTGGAACAATTTGAATATCCTCGTCCTCTGTGGTGGAGGTAACAATGGAGGAGACGGTCTTGTAGTGGCCAGAGAATCTCTCAACAAAGGCGCAAAAGTCAAAGTTCTATTGCTCAAAGAGCCAAAAAGCCATGAAAGTATCAACAACTTCAACTGGTATAAAAAGCTTGGCGGAGAAATCCTTACACCGCATGATGTCGATCTCGATGAAGTAACACACTGGGCGGATGTTATAGTCGACGCGATCTTCGGGACAGGATTTTCCGGCCTTCCCGATCCTGAAATGATAAGGCTCTTTGACCTGGTGAACGCGTCAACGGCCTTGAAAGTTGGGGTAGACATCCCTTCGGGTGTGGACGCTAATACCGGAGATGCAAAACATGCGATTGCGTGCGATCTCACGGTCACGTTCGGTGCTCCAAAGGTGGGGCTCATAATGCCACCGGGCCGTTTCCACTGTGGACGTTTGAAGATAGCAGATATAGGTATCCCACCTGAATTCATAGAATCGAATCGGGAGATAACGACCCGCCAGATCGTGGCTCAGCTTCTTCCACCACGTTTCGACGATTCACACAAAGGTACCTATGGTGCCACTTTGATAATCGCTGGCTCTAAAAATTACAGTGGAGCCCCGTTGCTATCTGCCATTGGCGCTGCAGTTACTGGAGTGGGGCTCGTTTACGTTGCTGTTCCAGAAAGGATGAACACTCTTATCACCTCTTACGCACCGGAGCTAATAGCCATTCCCGTACCCGGAGATCATCACACCACAAAGACTCTGGAAGCAGTTTCCTCGATCCTGGAAAGGGTATCATCAATTGCTATTGGGCCAGGACTTGGAAGATCCAAAGAAACTCTAACTCTTGTACTTAAACTACTCGAAATGAAAAAGAAACTGATCATAGATGCAGACGCTTTGAATCTGCTTTCGGAAGCGGATTCGTGGCTGGTCAACAGCGACACAGTGATCACCCCACATCCCGGTGAGTTCGCGAGACTGACAAAACGAAGCGTCAGCGAAACAAAGAACAACTATCTTCTTGCTGAAAACTACGCAAAAATGTACGGCGTGAACGTCCTCCTTAAAGGACCAACGACAACTATAACCAGTGGAGAAAAAACCTACTTCAATGTTCTCGGAAACTCCTCGCTAGCTAAAGGAGGAAGTGGCGACGTGCTTACAGGCCTCATAGCTGGCTTTGCCGCGCAGGGACTCAGTACATTCGAAGCTTCAGTAATCGCCGCCTTCATCCACGCCCGTGCGGCTGAAATCTCTGAAAAAGATCCACGTGCTTTTTCTCCAAGGGATATAGTCGAGAACATTTCGAGGGTGTATAAAGAAATTCTGACATAAATATATGCACCTCACTATCTCTCCCCAACACTTTCACGAAGTTCAATAAAAGATAGACTATCGTTTGCTGTATCATCATCGAACTGTACCAAAGTGCTTTTGATGTCGCAGAATCTGATGAAACGTAAAAACGGTTTTTCTGCCTTTTTTTTCCCATTACCAGAGTGAAATTTCCCCAGTCTTGTAAAGCGCACAAGCAAGTACTCACACAAACAATCGCCAAACTGTAGTTTTGCCTTCTTTCCCCTCAAAACGCACGTGATCACACGACCTTAACGAGCGCTGGG
>DPRG01000031.1:0-240 GCA_003538775.1 Thermotogae bacterium | reverse complement strand
AGCGCCGAGCGAGCGCTTAAGCAGACAATTACCGAGCCGCACGGATGTGGCGAGATGTTGCCTCTTTACCTTCCCTGTTCCAGCATGAAGCTTTTACAGTCTTGTGGAGCACCGAAGCAAGCACTCATACAAACGATCGCCGAGCCGTAAGTTTTTGCCTCTTTTTTCCCACAAAACGCACGTGATCACACGACCTTCACGAGTGCTGAGCGAGCATCAAAACAAAGCACCCCTGTAGTC
>DPRG01000073.1 GCA_003538775.1 Thermotogae bacterium | reverse complement strand
GTAAAGACTCCCGCGCTGTATTCCGTAAACAAGCGCATGAGGTTTGAATATCAGTATCAGCAAGACAACAACCGCAATCAGCAGGAACAAAACGAGTCTTGAAGCACGTCTTTTGTTTTTCATCTTCTTCGATCCTCCATTTTAAAAGTGAGTGAAGGACTACAAAGAGGGCGGACACGGAGGACGCCCGCCCTCACGACACATCCGTCAGCGATCTTCCCATTTCGGGAAAGGATAAATGAGATCGGCTGTCTGGACTTCAAATGGCCAGATGACCTCCTGCTGGCCGTTCTGCCACTGGAGAATCTTCTGGGTCGTAAATCCCTGATGCTTTATCACAGCACTTGGGGCGATTTTCAGCGTTTCACCAAGTGGAGATTCGTATTCAACCTGTTCCAGAGCCTTTATCAAAGCTTCCTTTTCAAGGGTGCCAGCCTTCTTGATTCCCTCAACCAGGAAGTAGACATTGGTGTAACCAAGAGGTGCGTAATACGTCACTGGTTCCTCTCCGAACTCCTTGACATAAGCGTTGTAAAAGTGTTCCGCAACGGGACTCACCTTGTTCAGTGTAGGTGCCCACATGCCGTAGAGCACAACACCTTCAGAGAGAGGTGATTTTCCGAAATCAGCCGGCCATCCTGGAGGTGCACCGATGAACACCGGAGGAGCAAATCCAATTTCCTTCGCCTGAGCCATGATCGGAAGGGCATCGGCGTCATATCCCGCCCAGATGAAAACGTCGGGATTCCATTCCTTTGCGTGGCGAAGGACGGCTCTGTAATCACCGCCGCCGAATGCCGCGCTCTTGAAAGACTCTCCTTTGAACTCCTTCACAAGACCCACGTATGGTCCTTCACCCTTTTTGGCCTGCTCAAGCATCGCCAGATATGCATTGTAAGAAGCTGTCCCGAAGGCTCCTTCTTCGTACGCCAGGAAGACTCGGTCAAACTTCACCTGTGGGTACTTTTCCAGGATCTGCTTCCATCCAAGGGCGTAACCTGCACCCTGCTGATAATCCCATGGGTGTAAGTGGAAGTACCAGTCCGCACCGGCAAGTGCCTGTTCACATAGATAGGAAGCAGCTCCAATCCACACGGTAATCTTCTGGTATTTCTTGAGGATGGGGATCTGTGCCAGATGTACTCCTGACGACATACCTCCAATGAAGAAATCTACCTTGTCGATTGTCGCGAGCTTGTCGATAGCAGCTGCGCCTTTAGACGGGTTCATTTCATCGTCCACAATGATGAGCTCCAGAGGTCTTCCAAGAACGCCACCCGCTTCGTTGATCTCTTTCACCGCCAGTTTCATCGCGTTGGCTGCCTGCCTTCCCGTTATATCGCTCAGTGGTAGCACGGCACCGAGTTTGATCGGTTCGACTTTGGCTGCGATTCCAAAAACCACGAACGCCAGCGCGATCACGATCGCTAAAAGCCTCTTCATGCCAAACACCTCCCGCTAAATAGATTTAAAAACCTCCATAGGTTTTCATTTCCCAGGAATCTTCCTCATGGTTATAGATTGTGTAATTGCCTTCGCCAAGTAAGCTGTCCAGAAAGCTCCTGTCAAGCTGTCCTCCGTTTTCCACAAATGCATGGATTATCTTGAGTGTCTCCAGTGAGTGATCAATGGGAAAGCCGTGATCAAATCCCCTGTCGGGTTCGAAGATCAACGCGTCAACATGTGCGCCAGCCTGTTTGAGATCGTATTTGGAGTTTTGGGTTACCTGATCCATAACCACGAGATCTCCCCGCCAGTTAATGTAATCGGTTCTCGCCTTGACAAGCAGAACCTTTTTCCCTTTGAAAGCGGTGACTTTGCCGCTACCCGGTATCACGACCTGAGTGCCGTCGGAATTCGTGTGACTGATGGTTTCAGTTGAAGCGTTGAACATATGCGAAGCGAAGAGGGACTCCGGCATGTATTCCACGCTGAGGACGTCTCTTATTGAATCTTCGTAAAATGGGGAATTCATGAAATCGTTCTTTGTGGGGCTGAAGCTGGAGATCGAGTATTTCAGGATGTCGTTGAAAACCAGCATGTTCCATGTTGCTTTTACTCTCTCATAGGTTCTATTTTCTCCCTGCCAGGATCTCTGATGGAAAGCCGTGGCAGAAAGCGAGTCTACCCAATCGCCAGGCTGGTATGTTTTCCCTGTACTGGGATCCGTCCCAGCGTTCTCGGGCGTGAAGGGTACTCGTATACCTCTGGTTCCCATTCCTGCGAGGGATATTACGTACTCGTATTTTTCAGGTGCGAGAAAGATCATTTCCTGTGCCACTCCAAAACCCATGGAATACCCCACGAGAACTATTCCCCCTTGCTTCAGCCTTTCATCTCTCTGTACAATCTCGTCGAAATCACGGGCAAAATCTTCCAGTGAGGTTATTTTTTTGTGATAGGAAGACATGCCGCTGCCTCTATAGTCGAAAGCGTAGAAAGTGTAACGATCGTTTATCTCGTCGATCGCACGGACAAACGACAGCAAGGACTCAAAAATTCGTCCAGAAGTGTTGTTTCCGGAAAGGAGAACGACGGGGATCGATCCGTGTCCAGCCGTTCTAACATATATTCGTTCGCCGTTACTGAGCCTTACGAAATCACCGTTTTCCACCCTCAGCGTTTCGAAGGCCACCATACCTTCCACCCCCAGAAAGAGCATGAAAGCTAACATCAGGAGAATTCCTGGCTTCACGCAGTGGAAGATCAAAGGGTGAGGCCTCCATCGACTCCAATCACCTGTCCTGTCACATAGCTCGATTCGTCACTCGCAAGAAACAGGTACACCTTCGCCACCTCTTCGGGCTCCCCCATCCGCGCCAGGGGAGTTCTGCTTAGAACGAAGTCTATAACCTTCTCAGGCACCTTTTGGGTCATGGGCGTCTTTATGAATCCTGGAGCCACAGCGTTGACCCTTATCTGCGCCCCCTTCCTCGCCAACTCCTTCGCCCACGTCTTCGTCATCCCTATTACCCCCGCCTTCGTCGCCGCGTAGTTCGTCTGCCCTATGTTCCCATATATCCCTACCACCGAACTCGTGTTTATGATCGACCCTTTCTTCTGCTTTATCATCTGCGGCGCCACCGCCTGCGTCATGTTGAATACACCCTTCAAATTCACCTCGATCACCGCATCCCATTCCTCTTCGCTCATCCTCACAAGTAGCTGATCCCTCGTTAT
>DPRG01000115.1 GCA_003538775.1 Thermotogae bacterium | reverse complement strand
CGTGTCAAAACAGCCCTGGCAAACTCCACAGGATCAACCATGGAGCTTTCAACATGCAGATGAGCATCGATCAATCCCGGTACCACGTACGCCCCCTTGAGATCGATCACCCGTTTGCCTTCCGTGTAGTCCCCCAGACCCGCGATTCGCTTCCTGTAGATCGCTATGTTGGTTTTTTCAATCTCCCCACTAAAGACGTTTACCACCCGCGCGTTTTTTACCAAAAGGTCCGCGGGCTCTTTACCCATAGCGACTGGTAAGATGTCTTCTATTCTCACTTTTCTCCCTCCCTTAAATATGGCTTACCAAGAGAACTCGGTGCACCAAGAAGCCTTCTGGCCCTCTCAGATGAAAAGAAGATCATGACGCCAATGGTCACAAGATAAGGAAGCATCCCCAGTATGTAAGGAGATACTCCTATGTTCAACGTTTGAACCCTGTACTGCAAGGCCGAGACACCTCCAAAGAGATAGGCTCCAAAGAGCGCACGCAGGGGATCCCAGAAGGCGAAGATAACTATAACAAGGGCTATCCATCCTCTCCCCGCAGTCATGTTCTCCACCCACATCGGTGCGTATGCCAGAGATATATGCGCTCCTCCAAGGGCCATTAACGCGCCCCCGAGAGCGCTTGCGAGGAATCTGTAGCGATAAACACTTATACCAGCAGAATCAGCGCTTCTTGGATTCTCGCCAACTGCGCTCAATTCCATACCTATGCGTGTCTTCTTTACAACTAACCACACGAGTAAGAACAACAGATAAGAAAAGTACACGAGCCAGTCCTGAGTGAAGAAAGCCCTGATCACAGGTATCTTTCCAAGCACGGGTACGGTCCAAACCGGAACTTGAGAAATGGTCTTGCCTATGTAGCCTTTTCCGAGAAACCCACTCAACCCCGTGCCCCCGAGAACGAATGCAAGCCCCGTAACCACCTGATTCAATGCGAATTCCACCGTCAAAAAGGCGTATAGAGTACCCATCGTAAAACCGACAAATGCCGCAACACATATGCCCATAAATGCCGATCCCGTGATGTTGGTAACGATGAATCCCGAAACCGCACCCATGAGCATGAAACCCTCAACACCAAGGTTGAGTACACCGCTTTTTTCAGTCACCAGCTCACCCAGAGCAGCGTACAGCAAAGGAGTACCCGCTCTGATAGTTGCCTGTAATAAAGCATCAACAGTTTCCATCTCAATTCACCCCGCGTTTAACAATCCTGGGGTTATAAAGAAACACGTTCCTCACCAGAATCAAACTGACGAGTATGATCCCCTGTACTAAATAGCTGACCGAAACGGGGAAGTTCATGGTCAGCTCGAGTCTTGCGTTGCCCACAAAAAGCCCCGTTATCAAAGGACCCGTTAGGAGAACGGCAAGGGGATTCAAGTTAGAGATAAAGGCCACAATTATCGCGGTATAGCCGTATCCCGGCGAGAAACCGTGCTGGAGAACATACTGAGCTCCAAACATATGAACCGCTCCAGCGAGTCCCGCAACAGCTCCGCTCAGAAGAAGGGAAAACACCTGGCTTTTATCCACCGGGATACCTGCTTGCCTGGCGGCTTCAAAACCAAGTCCTGTAGCCTTCCATTCGAACCCGAATATGCTCGCGCGCATCAAAAACCACACAAAGACCGCAACGATCGGTATTGAAAGAACGCCCCAGTGTACGTTCAAAATAGGGATTTTCCCAAGCGTCACGGGAACAGGATCAGTAAGAGGGAAATTCTTAACTTCGGCGCTCTTCCACGGACCGTAAACAAGATAATCCAGAAGTTTAAGAGCCACGTAGTTCAACATCAGGGTGGAAAGTATCTCGCTCACACCGAGCTTAACTTTCATTACAGCCGGGCCAAGTGCCCATAAAGCCCCCGCCAACGACGCAATCAAGAACGTCAAAATCAACACAAAAGGTGCAGGCCATTCACGAAAAAGAAAGACGGAAAACCCCGTGGTGGCAATCGCTCCAATGATAAACTGCCCTTCTCCCCCTATGTTCCACATTCCAGCTTCGAAAGCCACACACAAACCAGCGGCGATCAGCGTCACAGGTACCGAACGTGTCAACGTTTCGATGATACCCGTCCTTGTGAGAAACGCCCATGAAAACATCTCTCTCAGCGCATTGATAGGAGAACGTCCCAGAATGAACACCAGTGCAGAAAGCGCTCCAAGAGAAACAATCACAGCGATTATCGATGCGAGGATTTGCTGCCGGGTGCTCAAAGCCAGAGGAGACTGTAGCACCAGCTTGTACTTTCTGAAAAAGAAGAGAAGCCACAATGCCAGAATTACCAATATCGCTCCCAAACCAACGTTGGTCCAGAAGGTTCTTATCTGAGTGCGTTTTTCCTCCATCCATAAGGGGTCAAGCTCGCCAACCAGCACCGGTTCACCATCAAGAAAACTCACATCTTCAAGTCTCAGTGAGATCGCTTGGGAAAATTCCAGCAATGTGCCAGTCTTGTATACGTTGGAAGCGAGTGCCAATCCCTTTCTCCCCACTTTATCCGTCATTGCCGCCAGGGTCAGACGAAATCCTTCTCTTTTTAGTAAACTGGAGAATCTCTCGAGGGGATATTCACTGATTCTGAAGACGAGGTCGCCCACCGCAAAAGCGATTTCAACAGCGTATTCACCGCGAACATCTTTCCACCCAAAAACCAGAAGTCCACCGGATTCCTTCGTTATAACGTTCTGGTACCAATCCTCCATACGTTCGTCGATTGAAGGAAGGGCAAAGGGTAACTCGTAAACATAAACCTTCTCACCATCTGGCAGAATACAGTAAATATCAGAGGCTCCTGTTTTATCGAGAATGGTTTGCATCCATCGTCGTATGTCGTTTTCATTGTCGAAGATCACCGATTGGGTGGATGATTCTATCAATTGCTTGATATCATACAAACTCTCAGAAAGAGCTATTTCAAGCTCTGAAAGAGTTTCTTTGAGCTCTTCGCCTCCGCTTTCAACGATGTTCCCGCTTTCTACCCTATACGCATAAAAACTTAAAATCACGGCCGCCACGAGGGCGGCCAGGAAGATAAAACCGAGGTGCTTCATGAGAGGATCACGTCACTCCCCCGAAGAAGGCAGTGAGCCTTCGACACCCTGAACGAACCAGTACATATCCCAGATCTCGTGATCCGTCATTACCTCGCCCTCTTTGACTCTCAGATTACCTTCATTATCGTACAGGGGTCCTTTGAACACTTTATACTCACCTTTCTGGAAGAGATACTTGTACGTTTCCACGAGCTTCACAACGGACTTGGGAACTGCTGGATGGATAGGCGCGATATCAACCACACCTTTTTCAAAACCGGGCCAGAGATCTTCGCTCTTCCAGGTACCATCCATCACCGACTTCGTGATCTCCACATAGAGCGGGCCCCAATTCCATATGGCTGCCGTGAGATGCGATTCCGGAGCGAATTTACTCATATCCGTATTGTAGCCAATGGACCAGACACCCTTCTCCTGAGCAGCCTGATTCGCCGCAGGAGAATCCTGGCCATGCGCGATAACGTCACATCCAGCCTCTATCAAGCTGAGGGCGGCCTCCTTTTCAGTAGCGGGATCGAACCACGCGTTTACCCAAACCACCTTGACTTTTGCATTCGGATTCACAAGTCGGGCTCCAAGGGTAAAGGCGTTTATCCCTCTGACCACTTCAGGGATGGGATGAGGTGCAACGTAACCTATGAGATTACTCTTAGTCATCGCACCGGCAACAATTCCCACAAGAAAGTCAGCCTGATAAATCCTGCCAAAATACGTTCCCACATTCTCCGCACGTTTGAAGCCCGAACAGTGCATGAATATCGTGTTGGGAAATTCCTTCGCCACTTCTAACACCGAATCCATGTACCCGTAGCTTGTGGCGTATATCAATTCAAATCCAGAAGCCGCAAGCTGTCTCAACTTTACAGTCGCTTCCACTCCCTCGGGGACGCTTTCGAAGTAAGCGGTTTCAACTCCGGGTAGAACCTTCTCGAGATATTGTCTTCCCTGATCGTGAGCATAAGACCATCCAGCATCTCCGACAGGACCCACGTAAACAAACCCCACCTTCAAGCCAAAGCCAAGAGCAACAGCTAACAAAACCACTGCCAACAACCCTGCTTTCCTCATACCACGCACCTCCTCATTCAACGGTCTTTCTTTTCGCCATTTTCACCCATCTGTTTGAGTACGCCAAAAAGTATGTTATCAGCGTTCTTTATAGCCGTGCTAAGCATGTTAAAACCCTGTATAAGCCATCTGATCTCCAGAAAGTCCTTCTCATCAACGTTGATAAGATAACCGTAATCATGGTGTTCAAGTGCTTTGATGCCCAGAAGAAGCTTTGAAAGCTGTTTTTTGTAACTCACTCCTATCCTGTACACGACAAGTACATATACAAGCACAAGAATGACTACCGTCACAAGAAACGTCAGAGTCAACCGCCACTGAACACCGAAATAGTCGCTGGAAATCTTTTGAATTTCGGCGGTTAAATATTCCAGAGCCCTCCTGTAATCATCACTATCTTTGAAGTTTTTTACACGTTCAAGTACCTCTTCTACTTCGTCCTTAAAACCGCGAAGGAAAAGCGCTCTCATTAGGAAAGATTCTTCCAGCCTGGAGTTCAGCGTCCTGAAGGATTCCTCGTAACGGTCAATCAGAGAGGTCGCTGAAGGGGTGGCGTTTGAAAAAAGATCGGAAGACAGTGTGGTGAGGGCGTTGATCTCCATATCGATCTCAAAAGCTCTATTAAGAAGACCAGCATAAAGCGAAACGAGCACAACGATTATTAAAGCAAATCCTCCCGTAACCAGTAACAGAAAGGATCTGTAAGACATGCGATCACCTCGTTACGATTATAACATCACCTCATTTCCAGCTCGACTGTTGTCCCTTTTTCAAGTTCCGATTTTATCTTTATGTTCATGCCAACAACCTCCGCGAGATGCCTTGTGATGGCAAGCCCGAGACCGGACCCTCCCCTGTCTCTCGCGTTGCTCGCACGGAAGAACCTCTGAAAAACAAAAGGAAGCTCTTCTTCAGGTATCCCTATACCACTATCTTCTACCACTATTCTCTTCCCGGTGGCGGATATGTTTATAATACCTCCGTCGTCGGTATATTTGATGGCATTCGAAATTATGTTTCTCAGTATGATTTCCAGGGCTTCCGGGTCCGTTTTCATGATGCCCCTGACCCTGGTCTTCACCTTCAAGTGCTTTCTTTTTATACGCTCTGTGTACAACCCGAGGACCTCCTGAACTATCGTCTTCAGCTCCACTCGGCGGAGCTGTGGAACATACTCTCCCAGTTCAATCTTCGACAGAAGAAGAAGCTCGTCGACTATCCGCGAAATCTTCCGTAAATGACATTCTATCTTCTCTATATTCTTTTCAACATCGATACCTTCTCCTACCAGGTAAAGAAGCCCACCGATAGACGTCACCGGCGTCAGTATTTCATGGGCGAGCGCATCCACGAGAAATTGTTTCATCCTGCTCAGCGCATCTTTCGGCTTGAGGATTACATGATCCTCATGAACGAGCACTTCGCATTCGCCAATTCTGGTCTCCAATATCCTTTTTTGCGGGATTTCAAAACTCCTTCCTTCTTCGAAGCCCATCGCGCGAGCGAACGTGTTCGCTTCCTTGATAACACCGTTTTCCGTCCTTATTACTCCCACATCGAGAAGGTCAGTCCACTTTGATACGATAACCAACACCCCTCACGGTAAGGATAACATCCGAACCCAGCTTCTTTCTGAGATAACTGATATAAACATCCACGACCCTGTCAGAAACATCCTCGTATCCCCAAACGGCATCGAGAATCTCCGATCGGGAGAATATCTTGTTCGGGGTCGATGCGAGAAGCAGCAAGATGGAGAATTCTTTGTGAGAAAGAGGTATTAGTCTTCCCTCTTTTTCAACGCTCATACGAGTTCTATTTATACTGATCCTCCCGAGGTTTAAGACTTCTTCATAATCCTGTTTCTTCCTTCTCAGAAGAGCTCTCACCCTCGCCACCACTTCTCGTGGATTGAAGGGTTTAACCATGTAATCATCCGCACCCATTTCAAGCCCGAGTATCCTATCTCTATCCGAGCGTTTGGCTGTCAGTACAAGAATATAAGAATCAGGTTCGGAAAGCCTGAGCCTTGGGATTTCGTCGACGGCGTCTCCATCGGGAAGCAACAGATCCAGGACTATAACATCGAATCTGTCCGTTTTCAGGTGATTGTACATCTCCTCGATACTACCTGCTTCATCTACCTCATAACCTTCCATAGAAAGAACGCTTTTAATGGTGTAGCGGATGTCCACCTCGTCTTCCACAACAAGAACCCTTGCCATAAAGTCACATCCCTTCTTCGCGATGTACCCACTCTATTATTAACCACTGGAATTAAACCATGTTAAAGAGTTTTAACACTATCAAACAATCACAAAACTGAAAGCGTTTATAGTGTGGGCGGAGGTGAACAAAGGTGAGAAAAATCGCTTTTTTGATTCTGGCACTTTTTGTGGTCGTAAATCTCGTGGCGGAAACACTTGTGATTAAAGGTTCCAACACCATACTTCCCATCGCACAGAGATGGGTCGAAGCCTTCAAAAGATATTACCCGGACCTCGTGGTCACACTGGAAGGAGCGGGATCTTCCACAGGTATTAAGGCGTTATTCAACAACACAGCCGATATTGCAAACGCAAGTCGTTTCCTTAAACCTTCGGAAATCGAGCAGATGCACGAACAGGGAAGGTACTTCGTTCCCATTGTCATCGGATACGATGGAATCGCCGTAATAGTTAACAAATCTCTTCCCATAGACTCCATCGATAGGGAAACCCTTAAAAAGATATACACGGGAAAAGTATCTACCTGGAACCAGATCGATCCTTCTCTACCCAAAAAACGCATAGCAGTTTACTCGAGAAACACCGCTTCCGGTACCTTCGAAACCTGGGAAAGCAAGGTTCTTGAAGGCGAAAGGATGGCTCCCTGGGTCCAGATGCTCGAGAGCACGCAGGCGGAGATAGAAGCGATCAAGAGAAATCCATACGCTATAGGATACGTGGGTTTTGGATACGTAACAGACGAGGTGAAGGTACTGAAAGTAGAGGGTGTTGCTCCGGAAATCGGCACCATCCTTTCCGGTGAATATCCGATATCCAGACCACTCTTTGTGTTCTTCGATCTGTCACGTTTTGAGAACACCTGGCCGGAAAGCGGTGTCGTTGCGAGATATATCCGGTTCATCGTCTCACCCGAAGGGCAGAAGCTCGTTAAGGAAGCGGGCTACGTTCCCGCATACTCAATAAGTGAATAAAAGCCTGTTCAGGAGGAAGGTCCGATTGAAAAAAGTACTCAACCTCCTGTTTTCAAACATCGTTGTTCTTGTTTCAACAATCGCGATCATCACGTTGATAGCCATCTTTGCCATGCTCATCATCGAGTCCCTGCCCGCTCTCCGAACGATCGGGTGGGGATTCCTCACTTCAGGTGCCTGGTACCCGACCTATGATGATCCGGAGTTTGGAATGCTCTACATGCTTCTGGATTCGCTCATACTCGTCGGACTGACATCCCTCGTCGTTTTCCCTGTAAGCCTGGGAATCGCTCTCTACTCAACTGAATACGCCACGCGCGCTGAAAGAGAAATGGTTCGTTCGATCACCGAACTCATTTCCGGAGTACCGAGCGTTGTCGTGGGTATGATCGGTGTGCTGCTGATTGGACCTCTGATGCTAAAGATGGGAGCGTGGACACCCTTCAACCTTCTAAACGCCACTCTTTCCTTAACGATTCTCACGCTACCTTATGCCGTCTCGCTGATCGTTGAATCTCTTCAGGGAGTCGATCCCATTCTAAGAGAAGGAGTCCTGGCACTTGGTAGCAGCAAGATAAAAGCGGCTGCGATGATCATAAGAGGGGCGAAACACGAAATCCTATATTCCTTCATCCTCATAGTGAATCGCATTCTTGGAGAGACCATGGTCGTTCTCATGGTAGCAGGAGGAGCGGCGATGCTTCCCACCAGTCTTTTTGACCCTATCCGTCCGCTAACTGCGGCTATTGCAAGCGAGATGGGAGAGGTCGAGCTTGGGAGCCTGCATTACAGCGCGCTCTTTCTCGCCGGTGTTGTGCTTTTGATCATATCCGCTGGTATCACAATGGTAGCCGAGTATGTTATCAGGAGAGGGAAACGATGGTTGACAGGATAACATCAACCCTGCTGCGAATTCTGACTTATGCCATCTTCATAACCTCCACGGTGGTCCTTTTGTTTCCGCTGGTCAAAGGATTGGGTTATTTCTCTGTAGACTTTTTTACCAGCTTTCCGAGCCAGGGAATGACTCAGGGTGGAGTCCTTCCAGCAATAGTCGGTTCTCTTTACCTGATAACCATGGTGTGCATCATATCAGTACCCGCTGGCATCCTGATAGGGATCTTTCTCAGCGAATACGCTAAGCCCCTATGGCTCGCTTCGCTTCTTCGAGTAACCATCACCATGATGACGAGTATCCCTTCTATCGTTTACGGCCTTTTTGGACTCGCTTTCTTCTGTATAACCATGAAACTGGGAACTTCTCTGATCGCGGCATCCCTCACCCTGTCGATCATGACCATACCGTTTGTGGGAGGCTCGGTCTCCAACTTCCTCATGGCGGTCCCAAAGGACCTTCGCGAAGCGGCCATGGCGATGGGTGCGGATAAGCGTGAGACCGTCTTCATGGTCATCCGCGCTGCCAGAACGGGGATTCTCAGCAGTTCTCTGCTGGGGCTTGGACGTGCCTTCGGTGAAACCGCGCCTATTCTCGTGACAGGGGCGGTGTTCTACGCCACCAACCTTCCAAA
>DPRG01000017.1 GCA_003538775.1 Thermotogae bacterium | reverse complement strand
CTACCACCCGGGCTTGATATCGAAGCCATAGTAGCGGTTAGCGTGACAACGGCTCCGTTTTCAAGCGATTTACCCGAAAGGTCTACCGTTTCAGAGACAACATCTCCATCATTCAGATTGCTGAAGCTCACGCTACCAAGACCTTCAACCTCCACAAGCATTGTGTCGACTTCAGCGCCAGAGTATTCGATCTTCACCACAAGATGCCCCGATGAGAAATTCACAATCGTGAATCCACTGAAATCCAGGGTTTCTGAGGTCTGTCCTGTTGTTACCGTGAGAGATAGAGGATCCGGGTCGCTTATCGATGGTATTTGAAAAGACACAGCTGGACCTTCCAGGTTGACTCCAGACACCTGAAGATCAATCGTTTGGTCTGCGTCGGAAAAATCCAGCGAAAGCGTTTCGAGATAGTTTCCAATGCTGAATTCTAAACCCGTTGACACTTCCAGCGTCATGGGATACCATTCGGAAATGGTCGCTTCAAGAGGTAAATCTTCTGTGATCGATGAAAAGGCATCCATGATGTAGTCTTTAACAGCCACGGTTGTTGCTGCCAGTGGTAGTTGGACATGGTTTTTGTACTCGATGGTCACACTGTCTGGCATCTCTTTTGGGATCTTTACTCCACAGGATGTGAGAAGCACGATGAAAGCTACCAGAAGAAGCAGAAGCAAATAAGAACTTTTCCGCATTCTGTTGACACCTCCTTGATTTTAATTCTATCACTTGCTTAGACTCGAGAAAATCATTTTCTGTTCATCGCATCTCATGCTATTATCGATTGGGAGGGATAAAGGTGAAACTGTCAGATATTGTAGAAAAACTTGTACTGGAACATGTTGTAGGCGATCTGGATGTCGAGGTGAAGCACGGATATGTGGGGGATCTGTTGAGCGATGTTATGGGGAACGCTCAGCCGGATTCGGTCTGGGTGACAGTGCAATCGCACGTGAACATAGTGGCTGTTGCTGCTCTGGCCGGAGTGAAGGCGGTAGTGCTGGCAGGTGGACATGATTATGAAGAAGAGACTGTCAGAAAGGCTCAAAGGGAGGGATTGGTCTTACTGAGGTCTAACGAAACGAGTTTTGTTGTCTGTGGAAAGCTCTACGAGCTTGGGTTGAGGTGAGTAACGGCTGCGCGAATTCGTAGTTGATCTTCATATACATTCGTGTCTATCTCCATGCGGGGATATAACTATGGTTCCGTCTGTGATAACCGAACAAGTCATGGCGCATCGAATAGAGATGATTGCCATCACCGATCACAACACGGGTGGAAACGTTGAAGCGTTCGATCGTGCCCTAAAAAATCGTGATATAACCCTTCTGTACGGTATGGAGATTTCCACGAAAGAGGATGTTCATGTACTCCTTTACTTTTCAGATATCATAACACTCAAGGCCTTCGAAAAAGAAGTCGTACGTCCGGCGTTGAGAAACGTCGAGGTAGATCCCGAGATATACGGCTACCAGCTCTATGTGGATGAAAGGGATAACTTCACGGGAATGGAGGAGAGCTGGCTTGGTCAGTCGCTTTTACTTTCCCTGTATCAGGCTGTTTCCGCTGGTAGAAAGTTCGGAGCGCTTGTGGTGCTTTCTCACATATATCGTCGTTTTGGTCTGGTTTACCAGCTGGGTTTTCTTCCAGATGATCTCCCTGTTAGTGGTGTAGAGGTACTTTCTCCTGAGGAAGAGGAAGAAGTTAGGAGGATACGGAATCTCACGGTGATAGCCAGCAGCGATGCGCATCATCCAGAACAGATAGGCAGAAGAAAAAGCCTGCTCAGGGCGTATTCCAGAAGTTTTTCAGAGCTGGAGCTGGCATTTGCCGGTGAAGAGGGAAGGAGTGTGTCTCCGCTGTGGGATTGAGGACCATAGCTGATCACATTCTGGACGTTGCTCAAAACGGGATCGAAGCCGGGGCCAGAAACCTGAAGGTGGAAGTCCGTGAGGATAACGAAGGCGGACGTTTTGTATTTGTGGTAGAGGACGACGGTAGGGGTATGGATGAGGAGACACTGAAAAGAGCCCTTGATCCTTTTTACTCAAGCAAGACGGTGAGACGCAAAAAAATAGGACTTGGTTTGCCTTTTTTGAAACAGGCTGTTGAAGCGACCGGAGGAAGATTTGAGGTCGTTTCGCGGCCCGGTGCAGGGACCCGGGTAACGGCCGAATTTCGCACGAGTCACGTCGACTGCCAACCTGTGGGGGATCTTGTGGGTAGCTTTGTCTCCATTCTGGCAAATCCAGATGTTCGTGTGATGATAAAGCGTATGAAGGGTGAGGAAGGTTACGAGATTGACAGTGATACTGTTGAAGCTTTACTCGGTGAGAAATGGTCGAACGATCCCGTGAGATTAAAGTTATTGTACAATATGATGGAAGAACTCGAACGTTCTCTTCAAGGCTGAAAAACGGAGAAAGGATGGTGCAGATGATTCGCGTGTATCCTTTCATTTTGATTCTCATGGTCCTTCTTTTTTCTTCACAGCTCTTTTCGGTGGTTATAGATGGCTTCAAAGTGGAAGGAAGCGTTACTATCTCAGATGAAGAAATCGCTTCTATGACCGGTTTAAAACCCGGAGAGGAAGTATACCAGCTCGATCTGCAGATCGCCGCGAGGAAACTCTACAGTTCTGGTTACTTTTCCAGTGTTGATCTGGACGTAGTTCAAGAAGGAACAGCAAATTTACTTCTTGTGAAGATCTCTGAGAATCCTGCGGTTGAGGATTTTGCAGTTGAAATAAACGGTCCAGGACTTGTATCAAAGGACTCGATTATGGCTTCTATAACGATAGAAAAAGGGAAGGCTCTTTCTTTAACCCGACTTCAGGAGTCCCTGGCGAATATCAAAAAAGTCTATCAGGAAGCGGGCTATTTTCTGATCGAACTCAAGGTGAACGTTTCACTTTCGCCTGCTGGCGTGGTGAGCGTTCCCAACGGTAAGGTTGTTATCACGATAAACGAGTACAGTATCTGGGATGTGGTCTTTGAACCTCAGTTACCGAAGGAGGAAGTAGATTATTTAAGATCCCGGATAGCTGTACCGCTGTACAAGAATTACGCGACCAAACCCTCAATAATACGCTTCTTCCTTACGAAGAAAGACTACTACCCGACGATCTCGCAATTCCAGCAGACACAGTCGAATCTCGCGAGAGTTTCATATGTAGGGCCAGAAACCAATCTTTCATTCGAGCCTTTTGAAGACGCATCGAACACGCTGATTATGAAGATAAAGATATCACCGCCGAAGGTTGTTGAAAAACCTGTACACATCGAAAACGTTGAAATTTCCGGCAACGAGTCGTTATCATCCGAAGAATTGAAGAGCGCGGCAAGAGAAGCCCTTCAAAGTCTTGGCGGTGAAGAACTTTCCAATCTGGAGCTCGGCATCGCGGTGGACAGGATAAGAAGGCTATACGAACGTAAAGGGATAGTCTTTGTCTCCTTCAAACCCGAAGTTGAAGATGGAATGTTGAAAGTGAACGTTGAGGAGAAGAAGCTGACAAAAGTAACGATCGAAGGACTCACGAAAACGAAACCTTATCTGATAGAGGATTATTTGAACCTTTTGAACAAAGGGGAAGTAGTCAAAATGTCCGATCTGGCGGCGGTGTACAGAGGCTTGAACGCTACCGGATATTTCGAATCTGTGGATCTGCTGCCACGTGAATACGATTCGGGTCTGGAGCTTTTAGTCAGGTTTACAGAAACCAACAAACCCAGGAAGTTTGGAGGAGGTATCACCTGGATAGATCCTAAGGAAGGAGAAGGCTTCTGGGATAGGTTCTGGAAAGGTTTGTCGGGCTATCTTGATTTTCAGATTGTCAACGCACTTGGCTATGGCGAATCACTGGGCACGGTGCTGGAGCTTGGGACGACCAAAAGAAATGTGAAGATCAACGGATCGCTACCGAGAGTTGGTGGCTCTTACTTTGGACTCGAAAGTGATCTGTACTACCGGGAAACCACCGAGAGTACGAATGTCAGCTCGGAAGACCCTGAGGCTTCGGAAACTTCTGTGTCGACGGTTACGCATGTTTGGGGTGTTGAACCGAGTCTCTCATATAGACTGAATTCAAAAGAATCTATAGGACTCACTCTGACTGTTGAAAGAGGTGAGGAGAGTTCCAGTTCAACAACAAAATCCATAAGCTCCACGAAGATTGGCCTTTTCTTTCAGCACAGGGATATAGATGACCTCTGGTATCCAATGAACGGTAACTGGCTTAATCTGCGATACACCCTATCGGGAGTACTCCCTTCTGACACTCAGGGATACCAGAAGATGTTTGCAGACGTCAGAGGTTACTGGCAAGTTGTTCCCTCGCTTTCATTCGCTATAAGAGGACAGCTCGGATCCATGTGGGATGTGAAAGGTTCACCTGATCTCTTTTCCCTTGGAGGAAGCACGACTATTAGAGGGGTTTCGAGCGTTATTGAGGGTGCACGGATGTGGCTTGTAAACGCTGAATTGAGGTGGAGACTGCTGGATCCCGAACAGACTGTGCAGCTTTATGCTGTGGCGTTTTTCGATATGGGCTATGCCGGCGAAGAGTTTGAGGGCAGCCCTGTTACCAGCCAGGGGGTTGGGTTTCACCTTAAAGTGCCCGGGATTGGTGTTTTCAGGCTGGATCTTCCATACCTTGATGGACAATGGAAGACCTCGTTTGGTTTTGGTGCGATGTTCTGATCTGGACGCCCTAAAGGGGTTGTGGTAGTTTGAGAGAACGCTATCGTATTTTTCTCAGCGCAGGACTTTTAGTGCTGGCTGTTTGGTGGTTGCATCTTGACCACCTGAATTTTCTCGGTGAAATCCGTTTCGCGCTGGCAAGACCGTGGCTCGCCGCTGCAGTTGTTTTGCTGACCTATGCTATGGACAATCTCGAATGGAGAGCGGGTCCCTCCAGAATGGTGACAAATGTGGTGGGAGTGGCTGCGGGAACTTTCACCATTGGATGGAGGTTTGCAACTCTTCTGCCGCTTTTGATTTTTTTAAGAAGAGGTTCTTATAGCTGGGGCGACAAATTTCGGATCTTTTCCAATTACTTCTTCGCGTATTACATGGCAGGAGTTATAATGGACTTCGTACCTGTCGAAATGAAGCTTTTGAGGATTTTCACATACCTTGCGGTTTTTAGAATTGTGAACTGGCTGGTTGTCGATCTGATCGGGCATGGAAGATTGCTTGAAGGTCTTTTTACGATGGAAACTCTCTTCTTCATCTCGCTTGTGCCTTCCTACTACGCGATAGTGAATGCAAGCAGCGACTGGCACAAAATCTTCTTTTTTACCCTCCCTCTCATAACACTTCTTGCAGTGAGAGAACTCTTGAGAGCACAGTACATCGCCCGGATGGAAAAACTCGCAAGAAAAAGAGTTGAGAATGTAAACACCGATCTTGAAAAGATACTGGAGATGATGAAATTCATAAGGTGTACTCAGGAACCGGAAAAAGTGCTTCAGAAGATTGCAAGCATGCTCGCCACCACTTTTGGCTTTCGGTACGCACTCGTGAATCTGTTTGATCGCGTGAGCAATCGTGTTGAGCGTGTAGCGTGTTATGGAATAGACGAGGAGGATTTTAAACGTCTTAAAGAAAATGCTCCATCGGTTACGGAAACACTGTCGCTGATGAAACCCGAATATCGTGTGAGTAATTCTTTCTTCATTCCAGAAGGTGCTGTACCTCTCAGTGAAGAAACGGTGTTTTACGGATATTATGAGGAGACTTCGGAGGAAAATGCCTGGCATCCGGCGGATATGTTCTTGATTCCAATAAATGACTCCTCTGGAGAGATGATAGGTTATATTTCGCTCGATTCCCCCATTGGTGGTAAACGCCCGCGAATAGAGGAAATCAAGATGATAGAAGTTGCTGCGGAAGTAATCGGCAGGATCCTCGAAGACGCCATGGAATATATTCAGATTTTCCAGCGCGCTCAGCGCGATTCTCTGACAGGACTGTTGAATCACAGCGCTTTTTATAATCACCTGGAGAAGGCTGTAAGATCCGGTATTCCCTTCAGTGTGGTTATGATCGATCTTGATAATTTTAAAGAGATAAACGATAGTTTCGGTCATCTTGTGGGAGATGAGATACTTCGCCGTTTGAGCACGCTGCTTAAGGAGAAGCTGAGGGAATCAGATGTGATAGCGAGATACGGCGGCGATGAATTCGCCGTGATTCTTACGGGAGTAACTTCTGAAAAAGCCCTTGAAATACTTGAAAGGGTTCGCTACGCGGTTGAAGGTTCAAACTTCCTTGGTTTAAAGCTATCTGTCAGTATCGGTGTGAGTTGTTATCCAGAAGACGGAGAAACAGCAGAAACGCTTGTAGAAAAGGCCGATACCGCTCTGTACAGGAGCAAATCGAAAGGTAAAAACAGAATCACGGTTTTTAAGGAGGAGGAAGAAGCGCATGAAGGTGATAGAAAAGATAGATGAAATGCGGTCCATTGCTAACAGACTGAAAATGGAAGGCAAGACTATAGGCTTTGTTCCAACGATGGGATATCTGCATGAAGGACATCTTTCGCTGGTTAGAAGAGCGAGAAAGGAGAACGATATAGTCGTTGTGAGTATATTTGTAAACCCGAAGCAGTTCGGCCCGAACGAGGATTATGATCGCTACCCCCGTGATCTTGACAGGGATTTGAGGTTACTCGAGAGAGAAGAAGTGGATTACGTGTTTACTCCCACCGTGGGAGAAATGTATCCAGTGAATTACTCCACCACTGTGATGGTTCATGGGCTCACGAACGTGTTGTGCGGTAGATCGAGACCAACACATTTTCAGGGCGTGACAACGGTTGTGACAAAGCTCTTCAACATCGTTAAACCCACAAAGGCTTATTTTGGTCAGAAGGACGCTCAGCAGTTCAGGGTTATAAAAAAGATGGTGGAAGATTTGAACATGGATCTGGAGGTCGTGGAATGTCCTATCGTGAGAGAACCCGACGGTTTGGCAATGAGTTCAAGAAACGTTTATCTCAGCGAAGAGGAAAGAAAACAGGCTCTGGCTCTGTACAAGTCGTTGAAGCTGGCGCGTCAGCTTTATGAGGAGGGCGAACGTTCAGCAGACAGGATTAAAGAGAAGATGAAAGAGCTAATAGGTCGCTATCCGCTGGTGAGAATCGATTACGTTGAGATCGTTTCAGAGGACTTTCTCCAGCCTGTTCATACACTTGACGATGGTAAAGAGTACATAGTTGCGGTAGCCGCCTACGTTGGAAAAGCGCGTTTGATCGATAACACCATACTCGGGAGGCAAGAAGAGATTTGATACTGAGTGTCGCAAGCGAAAAATTCGGCATTTTCAGGGATTTTGAGATAGAACTTTCAGAAGGGCTGAATGTTTTCACAGGTGAAAGCGGCACAGGAAAGTCGATGTTCCTGAAACTTCTCGCTCTCCTTTGTGGTCGCGAAGTGAATCTTCCTGTGAGTTCTCAACGAGCCTATGCCGAGATGCTCGTAGATCGCGGCGGGATTGAACCTGAAGTGATCGCTGTGAGGTGGTTGAACGGTCGTTTGAACTTCCGCTTCAACAGGAAGAGTGTTAGACGATCTGAACTGAAGGAGTTTTGTGAAGAATTTGTGGAGTTCCACACACAGGGCGCCTCTCAGAATCTGCCACGAAGGTTCGAGCTTGGTGTACTCGATCCGGGCGTGCCGGAAGAGATTATAGAGGCTTACAAAAGAACGTACAGGAGCTATATGGAGACATCAAAACTCCTCGAACAGCACTACTCTGTGGCAAAAGTCGACGAAGCAATTGCGAGCTTGAGCTCGGAGATCGACAGACTTGAGAAGATAATCGAAGAAGTCGATGACGAGGAAATTTTCCTGGATAAGGTTAGAACTGTTGAAAACGCTGATGAAATATCGGCCTTGCTGAACGACATCGACTACCTGCTGGATGAGAGGCTCATCGAACGTTTACAATCCGCCCTGACCTCAGCTTTGAAGCTCAAAGAATATGGATTTTCGGATCTTTCGGATCGGCTCTTACTGATCCTGGATATGATCAACGAAGTAATAGGAATGGTTAAGAGATACAGTAGCTCGGAAGAGTTCGATATATCGGAAAGAGAAGCGATACTCTCTCTCGCAGAGGCGTTGAGATGGGCTAAAAACAGATATGGGCCCACCTACAATGAGGTATTGCAGAATCTTGACCGCATGAAAAAAGAGCTAAAGAAGCTTGCTGAACTTAGAAATAGAATCGCTTCTGCCGAGTCCTCCCTTCCAAACCTGGAGACGGAGCTGCGAAGTTTGGGCAAAGAGATCGATTACCATCGTAAAACAACTGCTGCCGAAGTTGTTGAGAAGGCAATGGAAGTTCTGGAGAAACTCGGAATGGGAAACGTGAAAATGAAATTCGAGTTTACCCCCCTCGATGACTTTACACCAGACGGTATTAGCCGCGTGAGGCTCCTCATCAAAACACTTTCAGAAAGCGAGTTTGTTCCCTTCGAAGTTGCGGCTTCCGGTGGTGAGCGTTCGAGGATATACCTTGCCCTTCATCTCGCGAAACCTTCAACGGCTTTGAAAGAGAAAAAGGTTTTGGTCTTTGATGAACTCGAAACTGGATTGGGCCAGAGATACGCGGATAGACTGGCGGAAACCCTGAAGAGTTCGTCTTCGAAGAACCAGCTCATAGTGGTGACTCACCTTCCTCAGATAGCGGCCGTGGCTGATTCTCACTTTCTCGTAGAACGTTCGGATGATGTGGCCACTGTACGGTTGATCGAAGGAGACGCACGTCGCGAGGAGATAAAAGCAATGTTTGGAAAGATGAACTTCGAGGAGATGTGAAAAATGGAAAGAAAGGAACTTATAGAACGTATCGTGGACGAACTGGGTGAGAAAGCTATCCCCAGATTGATAGAGCTGTTGAAAAAAGAAGAAGATCCTGAGACCTGGGAGCTGATAGCCGATGCTTTGATCGCAATAGGTCAAAAAGGACAGGATGCCCTTTATGAAGAGTTCGTGGCTTCGATAACGCCCACACCGGTAAAAAACGATCCTTATCCATTGACGCTTGCAAGTGCTCTGGCGGAGGTTCGTGATGAAAGGTTGAAAAGGCATTTACCGGAACTTATGGAATACTATGATGAACTGGGGCAGATGTTCATATACGACATTATGGTGGAACTTGGTGTATATGACGATTCTCTGGTAGATGTTGTAGGATACCATCTTCTGGATCCCTCAAGTCAGAGCGAAAACGTGGAACTGGCAGTAGTTGTGCTTGCGAAGATGGCAAGCGAGAAGTCGCTGGATTATCTTATCAGGGCATACTCCGAGTTTTCCAGCAGGGAGAATCCTTCCATGATTGCTTTGATACTGGAAGGAATCTACCAAGCGGTGGTTAAAAATCCTCATCTTGAAGAGAAGTTGCGAACGTACGAGAATGCGGAAGAGATACTGGAAAGGCTCCGTGCACTTCTGGGGGAGAGAGAATGATTCTTGTGGCGGTGGTTGGAGGATCGGGCGCAGGGAAGACCTCTGTCGCCACTACTATTGCCGAACGCTTCGGCGATAGATGCGGTATCTTGAGTCTTGACGATTACTACAGGGATTTACCCGAAGGCGTGGATCCGAGGGATATAAACTTTGATTCTCCACAGGCGTTCGACTTCGATCTTTTCAAGGAACACCTGATCATGTTGAAAAAAGGCGAGACGGTGATGGTACCTTCGTACAACATGATAACCTTCAGAAGGGAACCGTCCAAAGAGAAGCCATTCCATCCACGAAAACTGATAGTTGTTGAAGGCATACTCGTTCTTCACAGGGAGGATCTGCGCGATCTTTTTGATTTGAGTATCTACATCGATGCACCGGCTGACGAGAGGCTTATAAGGCGTATCGAACGCGATACGAGAGAAAGGGGACGCTCCCTCGAGAGCATCCTAAATCAGTATCGCAGGTATGTAATGCCTGCCTTTAGAGCCTTTGTGGAACCCCAGAAATACTACTGCGACATAGTCTTGCCATGGGGTGTGGAAAACCGCGCAGGACTTCAGATGATACTGAACGCCATTGAGAACATGTTGAGAAATGAAGAAAGGAAAGGAGACGATCATCTTGTCTGATCTTCGTTTTTTTACCCTTGGTCCTTCTGATAACCGTATTGCAGGTATTGCAGAGCTTCCAGATACCTTGGAAAAGTATCCCGTGGTGGTTATGCTCCATGGTTTTACCGGTGATCATATAACCTCGGCTTTCAAATTTCCAAGGCTTTCAAGAAGGCTTGTTGAAAGAGGTATAGCCACGGTAAGATTCGATTTCAGGGGTAGCGGTGACAGTGAAGGGTGTTTCGAAGAGATGAGTCCACTCACAGAACTTGAAGACGCAAAAGAGGTCCTGGGATATATTAGAAAGCAACCGTTTTATAATGGGATGATCGGGATTGTAGGCTACAGTCTTGGAGGCATGGTTGCGGCGCTTCTGGGGCCGACAGAACCTGACGTTACATCCATGTGCCTGTGGTGTCCCGCTGTGCTTAACCTTCAACTTTTTCGTGACCATGTGAAAAACTTCGATGAACATCTTGACGAAGAGGGATTTTTCGATGTTGGTGGTATCAGGATCTCGAAAAAGTTCAGAGACGGTGTTATGTCAGTCGATGCTTCTGAAGAACTCGCTCGATTTCAGGGAAAGGTGCTTATCGTTCACGGAACAAACGATGAGTCTGTACCCTTCGAATCTGTCCGAAAGTACGCTGAAAGAAATGGTTTTTGTTTCCATGCGATCGAAGGTGGAGATCACAGGTTTTCCAGGTATGAATGGGTAGAGGAACTTATAGACATCACTTCGAACTTCTTCAACGAAACGCTGCTTTCTGATTCTTAACGCATTATCGCTGATGAACATTTGGAAAACCGTATTAAAAAATACATGTGATTACAGGTACCCATTCACCCTTCTTTTTCCTTAGATCAGCAAAGCACCCCACGCAAAGAAAAGCAAAGGTATGTTCCAGCGTGAAGT
>DPRG01000067.1 GCA_003538775.1 Thermotogae bacterium | reverse complement strand
GAATGACAGTGTCCGAAGTAATCGACCTGGCTATAGGTATCGAAAAGGATTCTATAATCCTTTATTACGAACTACTGGACACACTGGCGGATGAGAGGGCAAAGAGCGTAGTCAGAAACATTATTTCTCAAGAGAAGGAACATGTTTCGACTCTTCATAATCTAAGGAAAGGACTCTGAGTTCCTCAGGACACCTGTTATTCATGATGTGTGCGATGGTTGTATGTTCAAAGATCTTTTTGAACAGGCTGTTCAAGCAGTGCCAGAAGTCTTTTGCATAGCAGCTGTTGAATAAATCACAGCTCGGGTTGCAGTTGACGATTGTAATATCACTACCCACAGCTACAAAGATGTCTAAAAGCCTTATTTGGGAGGGATCTTTAGCAAGAACATATCCACCACTCCGACCTCGTAAAGATTTGAGAATACCGGCGTTTTTCAGATAGTAAAGCAATTTAAGCGCAAATCTGTGTGTTATACATTCGGTTTCTGCGAGTTCTTTGGAAGTTACGGCTCTGTTTGTAATAGCGAGTCTTATTACCATCCTCAAAGCATATCGCACGTTTCTTGTAATCATGAATGACGCCTCCACGATAGAAGAATAATATACGAAGTTGAGTGGTTATTGCCACACATCGGGATAAGAGCTAAAAGTTTGGTTTGTTCGAATTATAACATCTTCATCGATGTATATTGAGTAAGATAAGGATTTCACATCCTTTTGTGAGGTGAAAGACGTGGTAAACACTTTGAAAATCAAATCCCTGTATCTTTCGATACCTGTAGCTTTTGTCCTGTGGTATTTCACCTTTAACACTGAGCTGAGCTCTTTCTGGTTCAGATTGACACTGTCTTCATTGATTCTGGCTTTATTAAGCGTGTTGAGCGGGGGAGAAAGGAATTTCAAACCCAATATTTACGAAGGTGTATTGATAGTCTGGGTTTCTATCCTTCTTTACATTCTCTTCTGGGTGCTGGATTTCATTGCAGGCTTTTCATCGATGTTAAGAGAAGAGATAGAGTCTGTATACAAATTGGCTTCAGGAGTGAATCCAGTGCTTATTGCTCTTTTACTGGTTGTAATTGCCGTATGTGAGGAGCTTTTCTGGAGAGGTTTCGTTTCGGAGGCACTCTTGAGGAAGCTGGATATAATCCCGGCTGTTTTGGTAGCCTCTGCTTTTTACTCTCTTGTACATATATTCACCTTGAACCTTTCGCTTGTTCTGGCCGCTTTCATTCTCGGAATAATCATGAATGTTCTTTATGTAGTTACAGGCAAAGTGTCAACAACGATCTACGTGCATGCAATCTGGTCGGTACTGGTGTTCGTTGTTTTACCCCTTGCATGAAGAGGTGATACGGTTTGAAAAGATTGTGGAAGTTTTTGAAGCTCATACTTGAAGCCCCTGTAGCTGTGTTTAATCTTGCGAGAGTTGGCGTCGATGCTCTGGTGCGATACGGCAAACTGTATGAAAAGATTGGATTTCTTACACTTGGAGCGATTGTAATTCTGGGTGTTTTGCTGGTTGCAGCGATAGAAGCAACTTCTACAAATGGTTTTTGCCTTCTCTGTCATCCTTATTTTAAAGAAGAGTTCTACTCAACACCTCATGGCAAAAATGGTGTTTCATGTGCTGATTGCCACATTCCTAAGGATATAGCCGGATTCACCCAGGCTAAGCTGGGGGGATTGAAAGAAGCCTGGATATACTTTACAGAACCTCATCCAGAAACCCGCCAGGACTGGTACGAAGAATACAAGACAAAATGGGAAGAGCTGGCGTACGAACATAACCTGAAAGAAGAGGTGTGTCTGGAGTGCCATGGTGACAATAGAGAGGTTCCTTATAGAGAAGTCTTCAAATATGGTGTGAATATACACGAATCTTTGAAGGTGGAAGAAAAGGGCCTTTCATGCTTCGAATGTCACTACAACTTCGTTCACGGAGTACAGGAATGGAGAGGTGCCGATGAGTAAACTTCTGCGCTTTTTTCGATCCATAAAACTCGCTGTAGTCCTTATGATACTCATAGCAATCGTCGGGGCCCTGGGGACACTGGTCCCTCAGTACCAGGATACTAACTTTTATCTGGAACGTTACGGAACGCTGGGGCGTGTAATCCTCTGGCTGCAGATGGATCATTACTCCAATTCTGTGATCTTTGCCACGCTTCTCGTGCTGTTCTTTTTGAACACTCTCGTTTGCACGTTGTGGCGTGTTGTGAAGGTCTGGCCGGAAATCTTCACCCTGAAATCCAGGGGTTACCAGCACAGTATCTTAGTAGATCTGGGATTGGATGAAATCGAAAAAGAACTCAGGGAAAAAGGGTTCGCTGTGGTTCGAGAAGGAAACACTATTTTTGCAAGACGCGGACTTCTTTCCAAGCTTTCTCCAGATTTGATTCATCTGGGTATCCTTTTTGCAGTGGTAGGTGGGCTTGTGAGTGGATTAACACTACACCAGGAACAGTATTTTATGAGTCCTGGCGATAGTGTAGCTCTTAATCAGGCTACTGTAACACTTCTGGAGTTTGAAATGTTAACCTACCCGGATGGTTCCCCTAAGGACTGGATTTCCACAGTAAAGGTCGAGGATACGTTGGGGGAAAGGATCTACAAAGTTGAGGTCAACAAACCTGCAGATGTAGCTGGTGGAAAACTCTATCAGTGGTCTTATATGCCTGATTGGAAAATAACGCTTGAGTTTCCAGAACTTGGTTATGAGTACTCCGGTCCGGCTGCCACAATACTCGAATATGGGGGATATCAGATATACGTTTACGACTTCATACCGGATTTTAAGATTTCCAATGGAAGAGTGATCTCAGCGAGTGAAGAACCGCTAAACCCAGCCGTCTATCTTGAGTATTATCAGGGAGATCGGCGAGTTGCAAGGCATTGGGTTTTTGCTTTTCACGAATTTCCAGCGGATCCTCAAGACTTTCCAGTAACTGCTCGGCTTGTTTCTTACCAGAGAAGCTGGAAGACGGGTCTTATGTTTGTGGAATCGAGGGGAGATGCTTTCATACTGATCGGCCTTGTAGTGATTTCGATAGGATCTATCGGCTTGCTGTTTCCAAAGTTTGTAAAGATCTCCGTACGTGAAACAGAAGGTGGTTGTGAAGCCGCAATAGCCCATGCCAGAAAACCAAAGCAGGAGATCGAAGAAATTCTCAGGAGGTGATGTTGTGGCAATCGACAACACGTTCTTTTACACAGGAGCATTCTGGTTACTTCTGGCTTCTCTTGCATTTGAAATGATTGCGTTGATAACCAGACGCAGGGGTTTGCATTGGGTTTCAATGTGGCTCCTTCTGGCTGCCTTTGTTTTCGAAACACCGGGTCTGATACTCAGATCTCTGGAGATGAACTTCGTGCCCATAACCAACACCTACGAAGCAGTGACGTTTGTGGGCTGGGTAGGAGCTCTGGTGATCTTTCTACTCGACAGAAAGTACAGGCTCGAGGCGAGTGTGGGTTTTATCGCACTGGCAGCTATAGTTGCCATTTATGCCATATCCTCATCTCCAATAGTCAGCAAAGAGGTTCGACCTCCCATTCCGGCACTTCAAAGTCACTGGCTGGTTCTTCATGTTACGTTCGCGTTCGTCGGTGAGGTTTTTTTTATAGTATCCTTTGCCACAGCTATGGCTTATCTTTTCTCGAAAAAAGAGGAGAGTCGTCAACGGTTCGACGAGATGACATACAGGTCAATATTATTAGGTTTTCCATTTTTCACTCTGGGAGCCCTTGTTTTTGGAGCTATATGGGCCAAATACGCCTGGGGCAGGTTCTGGGCTTGGGATCCGAAAGAGACCTGGAGTTTAATAACCTGGCTGGTTTACGCCGGTTACCTCCATTCGCGATATCTAATGGGATGGAGGGGCAAGAAGAGTATAGTTTTTGCGATAGTGGGTTTTGCCGTAATGATTTTCACCTTTTTCGGGGTGAACTTTTTGCTCGCCGGTCTGCACAGTTACCAGTGAGGAGGGGTAGTATGAACATCGTTGTCTGTATCAAACAGGTCCCCGATACAACCAATGTAAGAATAGACAGAAAGACGAACAACCTTGTAAGAGAAGGTGTGCCATCCGTTATAAATCCAGACGATATGAGGGCCCTGGAACTTGCAGCTCAGTTGAAGGAAAAACATGGTTTTAAAGTCTTTGTTGTCACCATGGGACCGCCGCAAGCAGTTGAAGCTTTGAAGGACGCGATGGCTTTCGGTCTGGACGAAGCGGTTCTTTTGAGTGATAGAGCTTTTGCTGGAGCAGATACCCTCGCAACAACCTATACCCTTTCACTGGGTATCAAAAAACTGGAAAAAGAACGTGGGCCTGTAAAGCTTATACTCACAGGAAAACAAGCGGTTGATGGTGACACCGGACAGGTGGGACCGGGGCTCGCCACACGCTTTGGTTTTGCACTTGGCGCTTACGTAACCAAGGTGGAATCATTCAACCCTGAGACCGGAGAGCTGGTGATCATTCGAAGAATAGATAGAGGTTTTGAAAAAGTTAAAATGAAACTGCCAGCAGTATTGACAGTTACATCGGAATTGAACGAACCTCGATATGCCGACCTTCCCAACCTGATAAGAGCAATACAATACGAACCACTTATTTGGAACCACAAAGATATAGAAGCCGATCCAAAGAAATGTGGATTCTTCGGTTCACCTACCCGTGTGGTTCGCACCAATATACCTCCGGCTCGTAAAGGTGGAGATATCGTGAGTAAAAACGAAGAACCCGAAGTGGCGGCAGAGAAGCTTTTAGAAGCTCTCAAGAAATTTGAAGCAGTTCGTCTTGTCGAATCGCTGAGAACAGCACTGGGGAGTGATGAATGATGGCCAAACACGGAAACATTTTCGTTTTTGTCGAACATTACAACGGACACGCTCATCCGGTATCGTGGGAACTGCTTGGTAAGGCGAGAGATTTGGTGCAAAAACTTGAAGGTTCGGAAGTTTGGGCAGTGGTTCTGGGAGATGGTCTCGATTCGGTTTGCGAAGAAGCCATACACAGAGGCGCCGATAAAGTGCTTTACGTGAAAAACAAAGAGCTGAATGAATACATAAACTACAAATATCAGAAAGCGCTTGTAGAGATGGTGAAAAAGTATCAGCCTGAGATATTTCTTATAGGTGCAACCCTTGAAGGCCGAGAACTTGCGGGAATGGTGGCCACTGAGCTTCAAACAGGTTTAACAGCCGACTGTACAGGTCTGGATATACTTCCAGATAAGGAATTACTCGCCATGACGCGTCCCACTTTCGGTGGAAACCTCATGGCTACGATCATGTGTCCTGATCATCGACCTCAGATGGCTACAGTCAGACCTGGAGTTATGAAAGAACTTCCTCCTGATCCAAAGAGAAAAGGCGAGATCATAGTGGAAGAGTATCACCTGCCTGCTATTGAAAAGCTCTTGGATATCCTTGAACTGATACCTGTAACGAGTGAGGTGAATCTTCAGTACGCCCCGGTTGTCGTCGCCGGTGGTAAAGGTGTTGGAGGCCCTGAGGGGTTCAAGATACTCAGGGAGTTGGCACAGCTTCTGGGTGGAGAGATAGGTGCCTCGCGTGCGGCAGTGAAAGCGGGCTGGATATCTGATGAGTACCAGGTCGGACAAACTGGTAAAACCATAAGGCCCGTACTTTACATCGCGTGTGGAATATCGGGAGCGGTTCAGCATGTCGTTGGTATAAAGGAATCGGAAATCATAGTTGCAATAAACATAGACGAAAATGCTCCCATCTTCGAGATAGCCGATATTGGCATCGTTGGTGATCTGCATAGAGTGGTTCCCGCCCTGACGAAAAAATTCAGAGAGAGGCTGGAAAAGCGGGGAGAGGTGAAAGCATGAACAGAATAGAGTTTGACGTCGTAGTTGTGGGAGGCGGACCAGCGGGACTCTCCGCTGCTTATGTTCTTGCTTCAAAAGGTGTGAAAGTTGCGGTCATCGAAAAGGGTGAATATCCCGGATCGAAGAGCGTCATGGGTGGAGTTCTCTATTTGAACCCTTTAAAAGAAATCATTCCAAATGTCGTGGAGGAGCTTAAATCTGGAAAAGCAGTTGAAAGAAACGTGATCGAGCAGAACATGTGGTTGATGGGTAAAGATGGAATAGTGAAGATAGGGCACAGGAACGAACGATGGAAGACCGATCCCAACGCTTTCACTGTTCTAAGAGCAAACTTCGATCGCTGGTTTGCAAAGAAGGTGGAAAAAGCCGGGGCATTGGTAATTCCTAAAACCAAGGTGGAAGACTTCCTCAGAGACGGCGATGGAAAAATCATAGGAGTCCGAACAACCAGGCCAAAAGGCGATGTGTACTGTCGAGCTGTGGTAATAGCCGAGGGGGTTAACCCTATCTTGACCATAAAAGCGGGATTGAGAAAGGAAGACCTCAAACCCAATATGGCGGCGGTGGCTGTCAAAGAGATTGTCGATATGCCAGAAGAGGTCGTAAACAGCACATTCGGCGTAGAAAGTGAAGAGGGCACAACGATAGAGATCCTTGGTAGCTGGTCCGAGGGGTTATTTGGAATGGGTTTTATCTATTCGAATAAAAATTCTGTTTCAATTGGCTGTGGAGCGCTGATTTCCGATATAAGAGAAAAAGGAATCAAACCGTACAAACTCCTCGAGAATTTGAAAAATCATCCCGCCGTGGTGGACTTGCTTAAAGAATATCGCACCCAGACAAAAGAATACCTGGCACATCTTATTCCAGAAGGCGGTTATTATGCTATGCCAAAGGTTTACGGTGACAGAGTCCTGGTTTGTGGAGACGCGGCTATGCTTGTAAATTCAATACACAGAGAGGGATCGAATCATGCTATTACGTCCGGACGTTTCGCTGCCGAAACGCTACTTGAAGCCCTCGATGCCGGTGATCTCTCTGAGAAAAAGCTAAAGGCTTATGAAGAAAAACTGAGGGAGTCCTTCATATTGAAAGATCTTAAAAAGTACCGGGACCTCATGCCAACCATGGAGAAGAACAGGCAGTTCGTGGAGATTTACCCCGATCTTGCCAACGATGCGATTTATAGATTCTTGCATGTCGACGGCACTCCCAAGTGGGATGTGCAGCGCGAGATACTCGATATGGTAAGGGAAAGAAGGAGTCTTGCCAGCCTTTCCCTTGACCTTTTGAAATTCTGGAAATCAGTGAGGTGATTGGAATGCCCAGGATTGAAGATAAACTGTATCTAAACCGCTACAGAACGGATGAAAAACATCCGCATCTTCGTATAAAGGATGAATCGATATGCAGAGATAAATGCAAAGACCGACCGTGTATAAATGGATGCCCGGCGGATGTTTACGAATGGGATGGAGAGAGGATGGATGTGAAATTCGAGGGTTGTCTTGAGTGCGGGACATGCAGAATAATCTGTCCCTTTGGAAACATCGATTGGGAATATCCCAATGGCAACTACGGGATTTTATACAAATTCGGGTGAGGTGATCACTTTGATAAGGATCGACCGAAAGAAACTCCCTTGTGTGGAAACTGAGGGGACAGTGCTTTGTGATCATTGTGGTGAGAGTTATGAGATCGAAAAGAAACAAAAACTTCACAGCATTGTGGTTACCGAATGTCCCCACTGCGGTCATCAAAACATTTCGGTGGTGACCAACAGCATCAAATTCATCAATGAGGTCTTGGACGAAATCGAGAGATTGAAGAATGAACTTCTGAAAATGAAGGAGTCACTGGAAATCGAGCTGCAGCAGGACAGCTTCGTTGATAACTATCCTGAGGCCTTCACAGCGGATGATGTAGTTACTCCAAAACCCCGCTTTATTCTCTGAAAAAACAGACAGTCTGAAAGGAGGTGAAAAAGTGAAGAAACTGTTATGGATCATACCTGTGGCAGCACTCGCCGTCGCTCTTGTTTTCATGTTCATACCGACTACCCTGACTGCTGCCGAAGAGGAAGAGATGGATCTTCTTCATAGCAGCGAACGCGGTTGTACCTCATGTCACAGGGTGGTGGAACGCAACGGTCAAACGTTCGACTACACGCTCTACGCAGAGGTCAAGAACCTTCCAGAACATCCTTCTATCAAAAAAGAGAGAGTAGAAGAAGAAGGAGTACTCTACTGTCTGATGTGCCACGAAGATATGGGAGAAAAGTCGTTCAAGAAACTGCTCCACCCGATCCACTACTTCAGTGAGCACTTCCATGGCAACTGCTTCTCCTGCCACGATATTTCCGACGAAGGAGAGTTCGTGCTCTGGGACCAGGTTCATCAGGGAAGCTGAAGAGATGAGTTCAAGGGCCCGATCCATCAGAGGATCGGGCCCTATAATATTCGCAACATTTAGAGACAGGACAATCTCCACATCTGGGACTCCGCGGTCTGCAAACCTCCCGACCAAACTCTACCATTGAACCGTTTAGATCCTTCCACAATCGTTCAGGTATGATCTTTTCAAGAGCTTCTTCTGTATCTTCTGGTCTTTTCGTTTTCACCCATCCCAGACGGTTGCTTATGCGGTGCACGTGAGTGTCCACGGCTATCGCAGGAATCTTGTGTGAAACGGAAAGTACTATATTCGCAGTCTTTCTGCCAACCCCTGGGAGCTTTAACAGCTCTTCAAGCTTTTCAGGCACTTTGCCACCGTATTTTACCTTTATTATTCGTGCAACCTCCACTATTCGCTGAGCTTTCTGGCGATACATTCCGGCCGCCACTATAAGAGGCTCGATGTCTTTCGGATCGGCACTTGCGATCTCATCGATATTTTTAAAATACTGAAAGAGCCTTTGACAGGCTCTTTCAGTATTCTCATCGCGTGTTCTCTGGCTTAATATAGTGCATATAAGAACGCGGAAAGGATCAGTATCATCGTGAATCCGCGGAAAAAGCTCGATGATCTTTTCTGCTATCTTCCCCGGCTCGCAACTCTTTCTCATTTCAGGTTCCGAATCGTTCCAGGAATACCCTGTACGCTCTATACGTTTCATACACGTCAGCCTTTGAAGCTATTTCAAATGGTGAGTGCATACCCAGAAGCGGTGGACCGGCATCCACCACATCGATACCAGTTTCAGCAAAGAATTTCGCTACCGTTCCCCCGCCACCCTGATCAACTTTTCCGAGTTCGGCCGGTTGCCAGCACACACCGGATTCGTTGAAGATCTTTCTTAAAGCCGCGATGAATTCCGCATGCGATTCGTTTGTGGAATACTTCCCACCGGATCCGGTGTATCTAAGGATCGCGATACCGTAGTTCAATCTGGGTGCGTTGGAAGGATCGTGCACATCAGTGAATGTGGGGTTTAGTCCAGCGCTGACGTCGCCAGAGATCATTCCGCTCAATTCCATGAGATCGTCAATGTCGATGTCCTCTCTCACCACTTGTGCCAGCTTCTTTAAGACCTTTAACCAAAAGTGGTGCTTTGCGCCGGTATTACCATCACTTCCGATTTCTTCTCTATCCAGGAGAACGACACCCGCAGAACGCGAGGGGTTGTTTGCCTCTAAAAGTGCTGTCACAGCTGTGTAAGCGCAAACCCTATCGTCGTGGCCATAAGCTCCAATCATACTGCCGTCTATGCCAACGTCCTTTGGTTGCAGCGCAGGAACTATCTCAATTTCAGCACTCACCAGATCCTCTTCAGTGATCCCGTACTTTTCGTTCAGCAGTTCCAGCAGTTTCTTTTTTACCACGTTCTTTTCTTCTTTTTGGCCCACCGTGTCGCTTGCAAGTAACACATTCAAATCCTCGCCTTTGAATAACTTACTGACAGGTTCATCTCGCCTGTCAAGGTGTGGAAGGAGATCAGCGATCACAAGCACTGGTTCAGAAGGATCTTCTCCTATCTTCACCTCAACTGTGGAACCATCCGTTCTCACAACCGTGCCGTGAACAGCGAGTGGTAGATTAAACCATTGATACTTTTTTATTCCACCATAGTAGTGTGTTTTACCAATAGCGAATCCCTCTTTTTCGACAACCGGAAGAGGTTTGAGATCGAGTCTTGGAGAATCGATGTGCGCTCCTATGAGATTTATCCCTCTTGATAGGGGTGAGCGTATTCTGAAGGCAACAAGCATCTTGTTCTTGTACACTTCGTAAACATCGAGGTTTTTGGGTGGACGTCCACGCGATGGAAGGTTTGAGAGTCTTTTAAACCCTTTTTCTTCGAGCATCCTGGCAAAGTATTCAATTGATTCGCGTACTGTTTTACATTCGCTCATGAAGTTTTTGTATCCATCAATGTAGTTCTCTATTTCTTCACGTCTCCTCACGGTCCACACGTTTTTCGGATTAAATTCGACTGATGACAACGGTGCTTTCTTTCGTCTACCTGGCAATTCAACTCCTCCTTTCTTTATGCAACCCCAAGGTATGCCTTTTTCACCTGTTCGTTGTTCAAAAGTTCAGTTGTGGGAGCTTCCATCACTATATTCCCAGTCTCAAGTACGTATCCGTAATGAGCTGTCTTCAATGCGCCCATCGCATTCTGCTCAACAAGCAGAATGGTGGTTCCCTCGGCGTTGATCTTTTTGATGACGTCAAAGACCTCCGCAACCAGAAGAGGCGCGAGGCCGAGAGAAGGTTCGTCCATCATGAGAAGACTTGGACGGCTCATCAAAGCTCTGCTTATCGCGAGCATTTGCTGTTCTCCGCCAGAAAGAGTAGCACCCAACTGCGTGAGTCGCTCTCTGAGGCGCGGGAAGAGTTCAAAAACCCATTCCAGATCATTCTTTATTCCTTCTTTATCATTTCTGTTGTACGCACCCATCATCAGGTTTTCGTACACCGTCAGGTTTGGAAAGATCCTTCTTCCTTCGGGTACCATGGCTATACCCATCTGATTTACCATATAAGCAGGTTTGTTTGTTATATCCTGACCGTTGAAGACGATTTTTCCAGATCGCGCCTTCACGAGGCCCGCGATCGTTGAAAGCGTAGTGGTCTTGCCCGCTCCGTTTGCTCCAATAAGCGTGACTATCGAGCCCTTCGGTACTCTTATGCTGATACCCTTTAAAGCATGGATGGCACCGTAATACACATGCAGGTCAGCTACCTCAAGCAACAGATCTTCATGAGACATTCTCCCACTCCCCTAAATAGGCTTCTATAACTTTGGGATCGGAACTCACTTCTGCCGCAGTACCTTCGGAGATTATTTTTCCATAATCCAGAACTATGATTCGCTCACATATGCCCATAACGACCTTCATATCGTGTTCTATCAAAAGCACGGTAACTTTGAATTCATCCCTTATTCTAACGATGAACTCCATGAGTTCTTCCGTTTCCTGGGGGTTCATGCCAGCTGCCGGCTCGTCCAAGAGAATGAGTTTGGGTTCCGTGGCAAGAGCCCTTGCTATTTCGAGCTTTCTCTGCATCCCGTAAGGAAGTGCTGAAGCCTTTTCGTTCTTGACATCCAACAGCCCGACTTTTTCGAGAAGTTCTTCTGCTTCTTTGACCATGTGCTTTTCGAGATTTATGTAACCCGGAGATTTCAGTATCGCCTTCCAGAACCAGAATCTTCCAGTTCGCTTTACAGGCATTCCGTGTTTCTTCAATATGCGATCGGCGTCGCTGTTCGTTAAGGCATGATGCTGTGACACGAGAACGTTCTCAAGCACCGTCATGTTGTGGAAAAGACGGATATTCTGAAACGTTCTCGCTATACCAAGATGGGTAATGATATGAGGTCTAAGACCCGTTATGTCCATACCTGCAAAGTACACCCGTCCTTTTGTTGGAGTATATATACCCGTTATAACATTGAAAACCGTGGTTTTCCCGGCACCGTTGGGCCCAATAAGGCCGAGGAGCTCCCCAGGTTTCACGCCGTTGTGGAAATCGTCAACCGCTACAAGACCCCCGAACTGCATGGTTACATGATCGAGAAAGAGCAGAAAATCTTCCTTTTTCAGTTCACTCATCTACATCACCTCTTTTTGGTTCCGGTTCGGCTGTCTGCCCTTTCTTTCGGAATCGCAAAAGCCAGTTGTAGAGCTTATCCCAGGTTATCTCTTCCATTCCCATGATACCTCTTCTCCATACGAGCATCGTCACCACAAAGAGGGTGGAGAAAATCACCATACGCATTCCAGGGATTCCTTTTATGGTGATACTTCCTATTGTGATGTTGCTTTCGAAAATTCTGAGCCATTCTGAAAGTATCGCAAAAAGAGCGGCTCCTATCAGCGCACCCGTAATACTTCCAAGCCCTCCAAGAACGATCATTATCAGAAGATAAAACGTCAGGAAGACGCCTATGGTTGTCGGACGGGGATCTATCGTGGTGAGAAGATGCGCGTAAAGCGAGCCACCAATGCCAGCGAAAAACCCAGAGACCACAAACGCCAGAAGGCGGTGTTTGAAAACGTTGATTCCCATAGCCTCGGCTGCTATATCGTCGTCGCGGATGGCCTTCAACGCCCTACCATACGAGCTGTAAGTGAGGCTGGCGATCACGACTACGGTTATCAAAAGCCATCCCCAGGCCCACCAGATGTTGGTGTATTCAGTGAGCCCCTTCAATCCAAGGGCACCGTTTGTAATATTCTGCGCATTGAGGGCAATAAGGCGTATGATCTCGCTGAACCCGAGCGTAACGATCGCCAGATAATCACCGGTAAGTCTTAAAGAAGGGTATCCTATTGCGAATGCGAATATAGCGGCAGCGATACCTCCCGCGATAGTGGCCGTAAGGAAGTCCGTCTGTATAGAGTTCAAAGGCCAGATCAGCGGTTCCAGGATGAACGACATTTCCTTTTCCATAGGGCTCATTGTGAGGAGAGCCGAAACGTAGGCTCCTACAGCGACAAACCCTGCATGTCCCAATGAGAACATACCGGTTATACCGTTGACAAAGGTGTAACTTACAGCGAGGACTCCGTAAACCGCGATCAGTTTGAGAATTCTCTGCCCGTAGCTTTCGAGCCAGTAGTTTGAGCCCCACAGCAACAATGCGCCCACGATTATCAAACCTATGGTCAGATAGATCTTCGTTTTTGTGCTCAATCTCTTTTCCATGGGCATCACACCTTTACCGTGAGCTTCTTACCCATAATTCCAGTGGGTTTGAAGCTCAGTATGAGTATGAGGATTATGAATGCGAAGACGTCTCTATAACCTGCAAGCTGGGGAAGAAAGCCGACTATCATGATCTCGGCCATACCGAGTATGAATCCCCCGAGCATGGCTCCCTGGATAGAGCCAATTCCTCCAAAAACGGCCGCTATAAACGCCTTCAATCCCGGCATGAACCCCATGTATGGGAATATCTGAGGATAGCGCATGGCCCAAATGATACCACTCGCTCCCGCGAGTGCCGAACCCAGGGCAAAGGTGAAACCGATCACAGTGTCCGTGTTAACACCCATAAGCGCCGTGGTTGGTATATCGGTCGAAATGGCTCTCATGGCCATTCCTATCTTCGTCCTGTAGACTATCCATAACAGCAATACCAGAAGTCCCGCGATGATCGCTAGTGCGAAAAACGTCAGCACCTGGATTCTGAGTTCCCCTATGGTCACAATCTTTTTGAGAAAATTCGGGATAATCTTCAAAAAGGATTTTGGAATTCCGCCAAATACAACGACAGCAAAGCTTTCCAGAAAGAAAGACACACCGATAGCGGTTATCAATGCGGATATCCTTGGAGATTCTCTCAGTGGCTTGTACGCCACCCTATCGATGAGAAACCCTATAGCAGCGCTACCAATGATAGCCACTACTATCGCGAGCCACCACGGAAGGAGCATGAGTGTAACACCGTAAAAGGCAAGATACGTGCCTATCATAAAAACGTCGCCATGGGCGAAATTGATCAACCTCAGAATGCCGTACACCATGGTGTACCCTATGGCGATCAAGGCATACAATCCGCCAAGTGTTAGACCATTGAAGAGGTTCTGCATGAACATCCTTGCACTCAACTCTTCCACCTCCGCTGGCTTCGTATTTCGACGATTCTATTCAATTATGGTTTCACCTGTATCACAAAAATGTCACTGTATCCCACACTCGCGGGATCGTACATGTTCCACACCTTTGTTGGAAGGATGGTAAAAATACCAGGAAATCTCAATCTGTAAAAGTGAACGTAGTGGAGCTCCTCATCCCAACCACGGAAGAAATAAACCACCTTTTCCTTCCTGAACTCCCTTCTCGCCCACCAGCTTTCATATTCATACCATCCGAACTTGTCGTACCTTCCAACGATGGGTTCTCGGAAATCCTCAAGACTCAACGCTGAAGAGGGCAAAGGATCTTCCAGAACGTAATAATCCCCTCCTCTCTGTTCGACCCGCAAAACGTGGGCGAGCATGCCCCCTACCCTCAGGACATCAAGTTGGGAAGCGCTCAAACGGAATACACCGTTTCCAAGCAGGCGGCCAGAATGTTCCTGGTACAGTGTGCCGCTGGCAAGTGCCGTCTCTTGATCGCAGTACAGAAAATCTCCTTCGAGTTTCAACCCGGTCTCCCACCCCCTTAAATAGAGTTTGTTGTCTTCCCCGATTCTCCAGAAAGAATTGCAAAGAGTATGTTCTGGAATTTCAGAAAGTTCTTTCTCGAACTCAATCTCTGAAATGAAATACTCACTGTTCAGTGGTATGAGAAGTATTCCCTGAGCTGAATCTTCTTCGCCTTCAAAACGGAACTTCACCACTCTTCTTATTTCCCTGGTCACCTTTTCAACGGCACCTGAAGCCCTGAGTTCAGGTGGAATCCCTTCACTTTTGTACAGATAAGATATTGAGTATACGAGTCCGTTAGTATCGCCCTCAATTACAATCTCAGTTTCTTTTTCAGCCTCAATCTCGATTTCGACAGCATGGGAGATGTTTCTGGAGATAACCGTGGAGCCATTCACCTTCAATGTCACGAATCGCTCACCTTTAGTGACAAATCTGGACAAACCCAGAACTACAAAGGCCGTGTCTTTGGTGGAATTCCAGAAAGCTCCTCTTCGCTTTGAAATCAGATAAGACGTCATCTTCGGAAGGAGAGGATCATCACCTTCTAAAATTGTGATGAAGACTGAGGTCAGGAGTATGTCGTTAGCGAACCAGTCGTTTGATTCGACCCATGCCAGATGACCAGATTCTACAACATAACGCTCTTTTATTTCATCTATCAATGCTTTTTCTCTCAATACGAGGGCTTTAAAAACCGCCGATGCAGCATCTTCCGCTGGACGAAAAACAAGCTCTTCCTTCGGAAGCTGTGCGTAGAAACTCAGCACATATACCGAAAACCAGTATCTCCAACCATCTGAGTATTCGAGATTATTCATTAACCATTCTACGGCCGACTTTATGGAATCAGGTATCACTTCTATCCCTGACTCGATTAGATACTTCATTCCTAAAAGAACGTAGGCGGTCATGAATGGGTCGGAATCATCATCTTTCCACCATCCCCATCCACCATCGCCATGCTGGAATGCATAAAGCCGGTTCAACCCGGCAGCGGTTATCTCATCTATATTCTCCAGAATGGGAGATTTCAGAATACCGAGCCTCCTAACCGCAATGGCCGGGAGGAAACTACTCATGGTTTGTTCGGTACAACCGTAGGGGAATTTGACAAGGTCTTCCACGGCTTCATAAAGAATGTCTCCCAGATTAGGAGTCAACGATATTTTCACCCTACGGTCAAAGGAATATTTAGGATACACATAATGCGATCCCACAGGTCTTCCTGAACCCATACCCGAATCGTAGTGTGCTAATTCAATGTATCGATCGAGTACCTGGATTTCCCTTTTCTCACCGTCGAACATCGAAATTCCAGAAGCCCAGGCCGCTACCTCAAGGGTTTCTGAAGAGGGCGCTTCTATTTCGAGAGGTAAGCTAATCGATTCGGCAGGACCAAGGAGTACGTTATGAGTTGAAGACATCGAGGCTTGAGTTAAAGTGACTTCAAGTTCCTGAAATTCCAGCGAATCGTTTCTTATCATCACAGGTAAACGCAGTCGATCGCCTTCCACAAGGAATTCCGGTACCGCTATCCTGACGGTCAATTCCTTTGTGACGCGCACCTCCGCACTGCCATCAACGACAGAAGACTCGCCCATGCCAGTAGCTCTCACATGCCAGGTGGTTAGGTTATCGGGCAACTTGAAGGTCACTGTTATGACGTCTTCCACTTTCAAATTCGGTAGCCAGAGTGCGACATCCTCGAAACGCTCTCTTAACGATTGGGGCGCTTCAGGAATACCCAGTGCCTCCTCTTTTGTAGTAGCCAACGTTTTCTCATAAAAAATTCCGCTCACCTTCGAAAAAACGCGTCTTGAAAACCAGTACTGTTGTGTGAGTCTATATCGTGATACCGTTGGCATTCGGGGATAAACATCTTCATCCAGTCTGTTCCAGCTTTCCCCAAACATCTCTACTATAGGTTTGTCAACCACTGTTAGAGCCAGATCCACTGCTTCTGGCGCTGTATTTTTGATAACAATCCTCGCTTCTTCACCGGGTTTGTAAACGTCCTTTGAGGGCATCACGAACAATGAAAACATAGGTTTTTCCTGTATGACATCTATATCCAGCGTATAGTAATCGATCCCTCCCCTAATGAAAGTGGCGTAAATCTGTATTGAATCTTTTTTCAAAGCGGGCGGCACCTGGTACTCAAGAGTTCTCAAAGGACCGAGATAATGGTGCTCGATTTCTTCACCTGCTATCACATCAACATAGAGGATGCCCTCGCCGGAGAATTCAAGTCGGAGTTTTTCTCCGGGTTTCACAGAGGTTTTTTCTGGCATAATCACTCTGGCTGATTCTTCCTGGTATCCAAACCAGTAGCCAACGTAAAGTCTGTCTTTCGCCACGATCAAGTCCCCGTCATGTATTTCTACCTCGTAAAGCCCTGCACGATCAGCGATGAATTCGAACGTCCCTTTTCCTTCGTTGATAGTCACCGCACCCGATGCAATGGTTTCATCCCATCTTTTTACAATATAGTTCAACGTTTGATCTTTACTGGCGTTCACCGTGCACAGCACTTTCGATCCAGAAGAAATACTTTCCGGAACGTCAAGCTGAATCTCGTAGTCGGCAGGGTGGTATGTGGTTTTTCCAGTTGTTCTAACCTCAACACCACTTTCATCCCATACATACGCTTCCACTTCGAGCTCCGTGACTTTCTTGATATCCTTAGTATTTACTGTAAACGATTTCTCTCCTTCGTCGTTGAGTATAGCTTCACCAGAAAATATCAGCTCGTCATCTGTCGAATCGTATACATTCACTCTTACCCATCCACCGCTCAATGGGGCTCCAAAATGATAGGAAGCTTTCACTGTAAAATTCAGATTTGAAGCGAATATCTCTTCAGGTAGTTCGATTTCAACACCGTAAGCTGGTTTTACATAGTGAAGAACGTTGATCCATTCACTCTCCTGGAAACCATTGGCGTTCATTGTGAACCTATAGGTACCTATACGCCATTCAGAAGATGTTGGTATCGCCAGACTGAAGCTTCCATCAACGTCGGTAATCACCCTGTGAAAAACTCGATTGCCAAGCGGGTCAAAG
>DPRG01000063.1 GCA_003538775.1 Thermotogae bacterium | reverse complement strand
CTCAGCGCTCGTTAAGGTCGTGTGATCACGTGAGTTTTGCAAGGAAAAGGAGACAAAAAACTTGGGCTCGGCAATCGTTTGTACAAGTGCTTGCTCGGCGCTACGCAAGACTGTAGAAGCTCTATACTGGAACCGGAAAAGTTAGAAAGGCAACATCTCGCCACATCCGTGTGGCTCGGTAATTGTTTGCGTAAGCGTTCGCTCGGCGCTTCGCAAGACTTAGAAACCGAGATGTGTGATGGGAAGGAAAAGTAAAAAAACACTCAGCGTTCCTGATAGAAAACTATCTTTGCTTTCCGTCGCATCTTACAACTATAGAAGTACCTTTCTTAGATGCTCGTTTAACGCTTGTGAAGGTCATGTGGTTGACTCTCACTTGTGGAAGAATCTCGTGATTCAATAATCGTTCATGGGTACTTTATTTTGTGCTTTTTAAGTCTGCGAATTCTCTACGCCGATATCGAGAAAAGTCGTCAGGGAGGAGCGCGAATGTAGCAATTCAATATGGACCCTTTGATATCACTGGACTTTTATCTTTTTTTAATAAAATCGAGAGTGTTGAAACGGGAACGATAAAGGGAGGGATGAAAATGTTTAGAGGCGACGAACTTGTTAAAATCTCTGGCGAGCTGGTGGAGTTTATTAGAAATGTCTTCAGATCTTTTTCTGCCGAGTGCGCGGTCATCGGCCTATCTGGGGGAATAGATTCCGCGGTTGTTTTCAAACTCCTTATTGAAGCTCTGGGTAGTGAGAGAATTCTCGCGGTGATTCTTCCGGAGCTGACCACACCGCGAAGTGCTTTACGTGATGCCATGAATCTCGCGAAGTCTCACGGTGTGAAAACAATAAAAAAGAATATTTCTCCAATGATGTTTGCGAGCGGAGCCTACTTCAAGCTTGAGATGCTTTCAATGTTGGCTCCCCAGATCAGCCGCTGGTTGAGAGAAAAGTTCGAAAAAGAGGTCGTAAGAGAGGATATCTACCTGCACACGTTGAAAACATCTAAAAACAAATGGGTGGCGCGTGGCACATCACTTTACAGAATGAAGCACAGATTACGTATGATCATGTTATACTATTTCGCTGAGCGAACGAATGGGTTGGTAGTGGGCACCGCAAACAGATCCGAATATCTTACAGGGTTTTTCGTGAAGCACGGCGATGGAGCCGCTGACCTTATGCCCATCATAGAACTTTATAAAACGGAAATCTTCGAACTTGCCGAAATACTTCACGTACCTCAGAGCATCATCAAACGCCCGCCAAGTCCGGATCTTATACCCGGTGTTACGGACGAATACGCCCTGGGCATCGATTACACGGCACTGGATTTGATCCTCGAAGCCCTGGTAGATCATCAGCTTGGTCTGGAAGAAGCAGCAAAGGAGACCGGTATTTCTCTCAGGGCGGTCGAAAGGGTTAAAAAGATCCTGGATATGAGCTCGGCAATGCGCGTTCCTTTTATAAGTCCGGGATTGAGGAGGGATGGAGATGTTGAGAACGAACAGAGATCGTCTCGTGATGATCTCGGTGCAGGGGACCATTGTTAACCCTGAGCACAGCGGCAAACACTCCTTTGACCACCAGGGAAGGCCTTTCATGTTGCCGGGCACAGGAGGGATCACGTACAACGTTAAAGTAGGCGATCCTGCTTTCGGCTGGGAAGCCGACCATGTGGAACCCGGGGTCTCCACAATACTCGATCAAAGCAAGCGTTACGAGGGACCAAATCGCGGCTACAACTTCTACGCTTGTATTGGCAATACGGCAAGAGTAGTTTCAGGAGACGCCAAAGGGGCAACGGGTGTTGTGACAGGGCATCACGGGGGAGCAGAACATGTTCTCATCGATTTTCCAGACGATGTACTCGAAAAACTGACCCTGGATGATAAGATACTGATAAAGGCTTTTGGTCAGGGGCTAAAACTTCTTGACCATCCTGAGGTTTACGTTTACAACCTCGACCCCGATCTGCTTGAAAAGATGGATATTGAAGAGCGCGGAGAAGACATCGTAGTACCTGTGGCCGCTATAGTCCCTGGGATGTTGATGGGTTCAGGTGTTGGTTCAACGAGCATGGGAACCGGTGACTACGACATCATGACCGCTGACAGCAAGACCATTGAAGAACTGGGACTTCAAAACCTGCGATTTGGAGATCTCGTCGCCATAACCGACCACGACAACGCCTTTGGAAGATGTTATAGAAAAGGAGCTGTAACCATAGGCGTTGTTATTCACAGTGACTGTAAGTTAGCAGGACACGGCCCGGGCGTGACGACTATAATGACAAGCCCCTCAGGAAAGATCATCCCCAGGTTAGATTCGAATGCGAATATTGGAAAGATCTTGAATATAGGAAGGTTCAGAAAGGAGTAAAAGAATTTTGTTTTCCGGTGTTATCCTCTGGACCCTGGCACTGGCGTTTATCATTTTCCTGGTTCTTCACGGTATAAGAACCTATCTCTTGTTGCACAGACTGGGATACAGTTATTTTCCTCCCAGTACTTGGAAAATACTAAAACGCCATTTTCGGTCTAAGGTTCTGGAAATAATAATCGAAGACCTGAAACAGCATAGACCACCAAGAGAGATGCTAACAGACCTTTTTTCAATGCTGGCCGATCTTTTAGAAGTAGACGCGTGGTCATTTCTGCTGACACCTGAAAAAGGCGATTGGGAATTCTACGTGTGGTCCGATCCGTACGACAGGTTGGAGCTCAATAAAATATCAAAACAGATTCAGAAAGCGCCGTCGGTAAACGTTAAAACAGTTATAAGAACAGGTAAGCCAGCTTTTCTGAAACCCCGTCTCTGGACGTTAAACAGAACCCTGAAGGCCTGGATTGGAGTTCCTGTAATACTCGAAGGCAAAGTCGTCGGCGTCCTGAACCTCGACTGGTTCAAGCCAAAAAGTAGCACCTTTTTAAAGCGTACGGCAAAACTCGCTTCGCTTTTCGTGGAAGACCTTACCCAGGTGATAACAACGATGCTTCAGCTTCAGAAGATCTTTTCCGATCTAAGAATATATCCCATCACTGAAACCTACAACCGCGTTGCTCTTGAAGAGTACTGTCAACATCTGGAGCCACCATACACCGTGATTTTCATAGATCTCGACGGATTCAAGGAGGTAAACGACACAGCAGGACATCGAATAGGGGATTCCGTTCTCGCCGTTGTGGCCCGGCGTATCCGAAGTGCGATACGCCAGGAAGATATGCTTTTCAGATATGGAGGAGACGAATTCATCATCATTACAAAGGTTCAAGGTAAAGGAGTCGAATCCCTCGTAACCCGTCTTCTGGAAGTGGGGAAAACTCCTATAAAGATCAAAGATAAAACCTTTCAAATTGGTCTCAGCGTTGGAACTGCTACTGTGCCGGAAGAAGCCGATTCCATTGAGAAAGCAATAGAACTCGCTGACGAGAGAATGTACAGATTCAAGGAAGAAAAAAGATCTTCCAAAAAAACGTGATTCCTATACGTTCAACCCATACTCCTTCAGCTTGTAGTAAAGAGACCTGAGGCTTATACCCAGTTCTTTCGCCGTCTTTTCCCTGTGGCCTTTGTTTCTCTTCAACGCCTCCAGTATGATTCTCTTTTCATAATCCGCCAGCATTTCCTTCAATGGTCGAAGCTGCTCCAGATAAGGTCGTTCTTTCTGGCGCTGCACGGGTATGACCACGTGATGAGCCTGGATAACCCGTTCATCCACATCCATTGCGATGATCGAACGTCCCACTACATTCTCCAGTTCCCTCACGTTCCCCGGCCAGTCGTGGTTTATAAGTATCTGTAGGGCATCGTCGGTTATATCCTCAACAACCCTTCCATACTCCTGATTCAGTTTCCGTATGATCCTTCTAACGAGTTCCGGTATGTCTTCAGGTCTTTCCCTGAGCGGCGGAATGTATATGGGAACCACATTCAGGCGATAGTAGAGATCTGGTAAAAATTCTCCCTTTTCCACCAGCTCTTCTATGTCTTTGTTGGTTGCGGCTATGATCCTCACGTCCACGTAGGTGGGCTCTCTGCCACCAACCCGGACGAACTCTCTATCCTGCAGAAACCTTAAGAATTTCGATTGAACATTCGTTCCCATCTTGCCTATCTCATCCAGAAAGAGCGTTCCTCCATCCGCTTCTTCCAGCAGACCTCGTTTTCCGCCACGTCTTGCTCCGGTGAACGCGCCTTCCTCGTAACCGAAAAGTTCCGATTCGAGAAGTGTTTCGGGGAGTGCCGCACAGTTGACACTCACGAAGGGCCCCTTCTTCCTCCTGCTGGCATTGTGAATGGCGTGAGCGAAAAGCTCCTTCCCAGTCCCGCTTTCACCGCGCAGCAGCACGGTGGCGTTGGTGTCGGCCACGCGCTTTGCTTGCTCTACAGCGGCCCTCATCACGCCACTGACAGCTACTATGTCATCGAATGTATAGCGGGCGCCCATTCTTCGAACCGTTCTTTTAAGATCTTCCAGTTCTCTATGTAGCTCCATAATTTCCGAAGTGTCATGAATCACAGCAACGCTTCCCTTGAAAACCCCATTCACAAATATTGGATCGACGTTCACTATGACATCCTTTTTCCCCGGCCCGACCTTCATGTGTATGTTCCGCATGGGCCGCTTCTCCTTCGCCACTTTTATATGCATGCTCTCTCCTTCGGCGATATCTATTGTGGCTGGCTTTCCTATCACATCCTTGGCGCTCAGACCCGTCAGGCGTGTGTAGGCTTTGTTGACCAGAACGATACGTCCTTCCTCGTCTGCCACGGAGATCGCATCGTGGGTGGAATCGATGATAGCCATGAGCATCGCCTCAAGCTCCCGAAAGTTCGTCACCTCTTCCGCCATTCTTCGGGCGCTCGAAACGTCTCTGAAAATGGCAACGGCTCCAAGAAGCTCTCCTTTTCTCGAAAAAATCGGTACCCTCGTGGTGACTATGGACCTGTCGCCGAGATACTGGATCTGATCGTATTCGGGTATCCTGGTTCTAAGGACTATATGCATCCGCGTGTTGGGTATAACGTCCGTTACGTACGAACCGATCACTTCAGGACCGATCTTCAATATCTCTCTGGCTGCTTTGTTAACGTAAACGACTCTGCCGTCTCTGTCGACAGCAATGAGGCCCTCTTCTATGGAGTTGAGCATCACGTCGTAGAGGTTTTCCTCCACTCTCTCACCACCTCAAAGAGTTTTTTATAATCCTTCACACTGAGATCTTCCGCCCTCGCGTTTGAGGGTATGCCCAGATTTTTCAATATTTCCTCCGAAAGTCCCGCGCTGTTAACAAGCTTTTTCCTCCTGTTCGAAAAACATTTTCTCACAAAACGTTCGAAATCATCTTCAGGAAGAGATCTAACCGGTTTCAAACGAATAACGGTCGACTCAACTCTGGGATTGGGAAGAAAGTGTGACGGAGAAACGTGAAAAAGCACATCAACATCGCATACACTTTGAACGAACACACTGAATGAACCATAGCTTTTCGATCCCGGTCTGGCAGTGATACGCTGCGCCACCTCTTTTTGAAGCATGAAGATCGCAAGCGGAGTAGAGGTCTCTTTCAAAACCTTTTCAATTATTCGGGTCCCAAGGTGATAGGGAAGATTGCCAACAAAGACGTGTTCCCTGAACTCGCCAAGATCGAGCTTCAAGAAATCTTCGAATACAATCACAACATTCGAAAAAGGCTCGAGCCTTTCCTTCAAGAGCGACTCGAGCCTTCTGTCTATCTCCACCGCGATAACTTTTCTTACACGCCTGGCTAACTCCTCAGTGAGAGTGCCAGCACCAGCGCCTACTTCGACCACTTCAGAATCATGTGGTACATACAGAGCAATCTTCTCAGCGATTCGCTGATCCGACAGAAAAACCTGTCCCAGAGATTTTTTCAGTACTATTCCATACTTTTTCAACCACTCAGCTGTTTTCACCGCTCAGAGCACTATCTTTTCAGAAATGGATTTGGCCTGAAGGAAAAGCAGCAGGTAATCCCTTCCACCAGCTTTGGAATCGGTACCAGACATATTGAAGCCACCAAATGGGTGAACCCCCACAAGCGCACCTGTACATTTCCTGTTGAAATACAAATTGCCAACGTGAAATTCGCGCTTTGCGTATTCGATTCTCTCCCTGCTCCTGCTGTACAACGAGCCCGTCAATCCGTACTCGGTGGAATTGGCTATCTTTATGGCGTCTTCAAAGTTCTCGGCTTTTATGAAAGCCAGCACTGGGCCGAAGATCTCTTCTTGAGCGATCCTCGCCATGGGATCAACATCGGCGAAGATAGTGGGCTCTATGAAGTATCCTCCAAGATCTGCCCTGGTGTTACTTCCATGAACCAGTCTTCCTTCATTCTTTCCTATTTCTATATAAGATACTATCTTCTGCGCCGCTGCCGCGTTGATCACCGGGCCGAGCCAGTTTTCCTTGAAACGAACATCTCCCATTTTGATTTTCGAGGTCAACTCCACAACTTTTTCCAGTACCGCGTCATAGACATCCTTCACAACAATCGCCCTGCTACCCGCCGAACACTTCTGGCCCTGGAAACCAAAGGCACTTGCCACTATCCCTTGAGCAGCAGCATCCAGATCCGCCGTTTCATCCACAACCACAGCGTCCTTGCCGCCCATCTCAAGAACGACTCGCTTGATCCATTTCTGACCAGGCTGATGCTCCGCCGCAAGCTCGTTGATTCTGAGTCCGACATCTTTGGAACCCGTGAAAGAGACGAACCGTGTCCTGGGATGTGCAACAAGGTATTTGCCCACTTCGGCTCCACTTCCAGGCAGAAAGTTTACCACTCCGGGAGGTAGCCCGATTTCCTCAAGCACGTCCACAAACCAGGCCGCGATCACAGGAGAATCACTCGCGGGTTTCAAAACCACCGTATTTCCTGTAACTATAGCCGATGAAGTCATTCCCACCATAATCGCACCAGGAAAATTCCAGGGTGGTATTATCACACCCACGCCCAGCGGAATGTAACGTAGCTCGTTCTTTTCGGAAGGTATCCTTACCAGAGGCTGCTCACTTGCATATCTCAGCATCTCTCTGGCGTAGAATTCAAGAAAATCAACCGCTTCCGCCAGATCAGCGTCCGCCTCTACCCAGTTTTTCCCCACTTCGTAGACCATTAAGGCGTCGAATTCAAAACGTCTTCTTCGCAGTACTTCAGCAGCTTTGAGAAGATACTCAGCTCTGACGTGTGCGGGGGTTCTACTCCAGGATTCGAAAGCCTTCCAGGCGCTTTCCAGCGCCTTTTCAGCGAGTTCTCTGCTTGCCTTTGAAACAATCCCCACAATCTCAGATGGATTGCTTGGATTTAAGGAGTTGATCTTTTCCTTCGTGTGAATCCTTTCTCCTCCAATTACAAGAGGGTACTCCCCTCCAAAGCTTGAAGCCACCTTTTCAAGGGCTTCCTTCATCTTCCTTTCGTTTTCGGGATCGTCGAAATCCACCACCCCGAGATTCTTGAAAGGTTTCAACACCATGTAATCTGTCACTTCCATGCTGTCCCTCCTCCCCTGAAAATCTACCAGAATTTCTCCACACGGGCGCAGTAGGCTGGTATGCTGTGGGTTGCATCAGGCTCAGTGGAATAGTCTCGTTCAGTATCCGACCACCAGTATAAACTGGCGAAGAAACTTTCGGCTTTCCCCGCCTCGAGTTCTCCCCCTCTGTAAACCACACAGAACTCGGCATTGTTATCGGTAAGATCGTCATCCACCCACTCCAGAGAATAATCCGAGACATCTCCATTTATAAAGTACCTCTCTCTCACTCTTTCCAGAGTAACCGAATCGCCGAGATTCGACAGCGAAGCATCTGGAAGTGAAGGACCATCGGTTAAGAAATAAGTGATCACGCCGGTCGATATCGTTTTTAAACTCATCACCACGCGGGTGGTGCGAGACTTACTCGCAGCGTTCAACGCCATGGGAGTAATCGACACGAGGAGTAAGGCGATCACAGCGATGATTATAAGCATCTCAACCAGCGTGAAACCATCTTTCACCATATCCCTCCTTAGCTCTTTGACCAGAGTATTTTCCCATCCCTAATCACAGGGGATATCTCATTCCTGTCGCTCAGGAAGGAAAGCACAGCTGCTACGAAAGACCTCGCCAAAAACCACATTCCTATACCCGATGAAGGATCAACATAATCGAGGTTTGCAAGGATCTCCTCCAGTGACTTCGGCTCATCAATAACGGCAAGTACATTATCCACAGCCATTTCCATTGCCTTCTTCTGGCTGTTGATATCCCTTTCCGGATTATCGGTTGGTTCTCCATGCGATGGTACAAATATCTCCGCTTCTGTCTTTTTCAATCGATCCAGCGATTCCAGGGAACGTGAAAAGTCTGTTAGATATGGATATCGGTACTTTTCCAGGATGCTGCTTCCGAAATACGTATCGCCACCGAAAAAGACACCGTCGGGGGTTTTATAACCCGTGTGATCCAGTGTGTGTCCCGGAAGTTTGATTACCTGAAATATCTCAGGCGCTGAATACAAAGGTTGAGGACTGCACGGTTTGGCTTCGAAGAATCCTTTTCTCAGATCTTTCAGTGGATACGCTCCGTAGAGCATGTAACCCTCCAGAACGGGAAATGCCACCATGGAAAGCTCACCAACAGGAGCGTATACCGGAACACCTGTCATCTTTTGAAGTCTTGCGCATCCTCTGGTATGATCAACATGAAAGTGTGTCAGAAAAACACCTTTAACTTCGTAACCCTGCGATTCAAGATAATTAATGAGATCCCTTGTTCTTCTTTCATCTGGCGTATCGATAATCCAGCACTCATCTTTTTCAATATACACACCAACATTCGTGGGGCCAGCCAGGATGTACGTGTTTCCTTTTAGATGTAGCAAGTCCAAGACTTCATCCTCCCAGTGAGATCTTCAACCAGTCAAGAAAAACAACCGCTATCAGTGCAGGAAGAAAATTCCCCATCTTCAGTTCTCTGAGTTTCAACATACGTATTCCAATACCCAGGATCATCAGCCCTCCTACACCGGTGAAGTCGTTGAGAAAAGCCGGCAGAGACAGAAAGCTCAACTGCTTTGCAAAAACGACAAGTAGTCCCTGTACAACAAAAACGCTCGCAGCCGAAAGAGTAACACCCATGCCATAAAGAGAAGCAAGGACCACAGACGATATTCCATCCATTAAGGATTTTATCAGAATGAGATCAGCATTCCCTGTGGTTCCGATGTTCACCGATCCTATGATCGTCATGGGACCAACAAGAAAAAGTACCGACGCGTTTATGAATCCCCTTACAAAAAGAGTCTCTCCCTGAGAACGTTCCACGAAATTGGCAAATCGTCCCAGCTTTCCTTCGATATCCAGCCATTCACCGATCAAACCACCAACAGCAAGAGAACCCAGTACGACAAGAAATTCATCTGTTTCGAGAGCCATTTTGGTTCCAATGCCAAGCGTGAGAAGCCCAACAGCAATGAACAGAATCTCCCTGTAACGCTCTGCTATATTCTTTTTCAAAAGCATGCCAGCGAGGGAACCCGCTAATACAGCGAAGGTGTTGACAAGAACAGCGTAATGAAACACTGCGGTTCTCACCCTTTCATTGTGAAGGAATGCTCAGCGGAAGGGAAAATACCCCTTCTAACCTCGTCTTTGTACTCTTCCAGAGCCTTTCGAGATATCTCGTATAGGTTGACGTAGGCCTTGGCAAATCTGGGGCGAAAATCCGGATTCATACCAAGCAGATCATGCCAGACCAGCACCTGGCCATCGCAGTGGGGACCCGAACCTATCCCTATCGTAGGAATAGAAATCGACTCCGTTATCTCTTTCGCCACCTCACTCACGACCATCTCCAGAACTATCGCAAAGGCACCCGCTTCTTCCAGCGCCTTTGCGCCTTCAATGAGCCTGCGTTTGCTCGCTTCATCCTTCCCCTGAACTCTGTAACCACCGAGTTCGTGTACAGACTGGGGGGTAAAACCGATATGTCCCATAACAGGAACGCCAAACCGAACGAGTTTGTATACGATCTCCGCTACCTCTTCCCCACCTTCGAGTTTGACAGCGTTGGTACCCGCCTCTTTCATGAATCGGCCGGCGTTCCGTATGGCATCCTCTATACTCGTTTGATAGGACATGAACGGCATATCGCCTATTATAAAGGTTTTATCGGCACCTTTTCTCACAGCGCGTGTGTGTATGATCATTTCGTCCATCGTTACGGGAATGGTGTTTTCATAGCCCAAAACAGCGTTTCCCAGAGAATCACCGACAAGGATCATGTCCACTCCCGCGTCCTGAGCTATGCGCGCCGATGGATAATCGTAAGCGGTCACCATGACCAGTTTTTGTTTACCTTTAGATTCCATTATCCTGTGGATATTCAGCACCAAACTCCCTCCTTGTGATTTCAACGAGTTTATCATATAGATCGACAGAATCCGGATCGAGCAGTTTCAACAATTCTCGCTCCGCGTTCACCACGTTCCAATCCCCTCTGACAACCGGCCCTGTAGCAGACTTCTTCAGTCCAGCTATCTCCACATTTGACAGAACAGATTTCATAAGTCTCAAAAGTGGTTTTTCGATGTCTACTCCCACCATCTGGCATAGCTTAACCGCCTGGGCCATCAACGTAAGACCGAAGTTGCTTGATATAACCGCGGCAAGATGAAGAACCTTCTTCTGGTCCTCGTTCACCTTTAACGGAATTCCCTTAAGACTCCTGACCAGCTCCCGAGCGTACTCCAAGCCTTTTTCATTTCCTGACACGTCGTAATAAACTCCTTCGAGCTCCTCCGGATTCACTACCCTTCCAAACGCAAAGATAGGATGAACACAGGCGTAAGGTATGGAAAGAGGGGAGAGTACTCGAGAGTCCATGTATCCACTGCAGTGAAAAGCGAAAGAAACCCCGGAAAGATCACAGTAGTTGTTGAGAAATTCGACCATTTCCTCTATCTTCCTGTCAGGCACCGTGATAGCGAGAATTCCATCCAGTTCCTTACCCTTCAAATCGTTAAAAGAAAGCGGTATCCCAACTCCGACAAGGCTTACTGATTCCTTCGCATGCTCTACTGAACGATTAACAAGAAAACCCAGCTTGCCGCCATTACAATGATAAGCCCTCGCGAGACTTCGGCCCACTTTTCCCGCACCGATCACATGAAGTCTCATAAGAGAACCCCCAGTATAACATTTGGGAGTGGGGCTGTAAGCCGGATTCTGTCTTGGGCGATCATCTATCTGGGAGGTGTGTTGCCACACCCCTCAAGCGGCCTACCCGGGGAGGATTCGGCGGGCCACCTCTGACCTCCCCTGCTTGGCCTTGCTCCAGGTGGGGGTTGCCAAGCCGCCGGGTCACCCCGACGCTGGTGGGCTCTTATCCCACCTTTCCACCCTTGCCCTTCTCGGGCGGTTTCCGTTTCTATGGCCCTTTCCGAGGCTCGCGCCTCCTGGGTGTTACCCAGCACCCTGCCCTGGGAGTCCGGACTTTCCTCAGCGCTCTACTGCGCCGCGATCGCCCGCCCCACTCCTATTGAGTAATTCTACCATCTTCTTTCACCATGAAATGCCTTTGAACAAAAGATAAAAGAACCACTCTCAAAGGACAAAGGACATGAATCGATCCGTTGTCTGAAAGGGGTTGATCGTAATTTTAGCGCCGGAAACTTTTTTGCCCAATTCCTTTAAAAATTGGATGTCTTCTTCATCCACCAATCCTGGAACTCTAACCATTCGCAGTTCATAAGGGATTTCCGCATTCTTGATGACTGTAATACTCTTTTCCACCTCTGGCCAAACATTCCGTTTCACGCCTGTGGCACGAGGATATTTCTCTGGACGAGATTTCACATCTATCGCTACATAATCCAGTGACCTCCTCCCACCCCTGAAGTGGGTGGGCTTCCCCTTTCACCGAGGAAAGCTTATGCGGATATAGGGGTTACTCCCCAGCACCCGCACAGCGGCTTCTCTCTC
>DPRG01000026.1 GCA_003538775.1 Thermotogae bacterium | reverse complement strand
AGTCTTGCGGAGCGCCGAAGCAAGCACTCTTACAAACGATCGCCGAGCCCCACGGATGTGGCGAGCAGAAAGCTGAGACAGAATGTTGAATCTTTCTGGTAGCGATCGTTTGTGAGGGCTTGCGAGGAGGAAACGAAGCACGACCGCGAAAACTTCATGCTGGAACACTTCTTTCTTTTTCCTTGCGTGGAGTGTTTTCTTAATGCGAAGAAAAAGAAAGCTATTGACGGTTGTATGATCACGCACACTCGTTCATAAATGAAAAGGCTTTTCAAATTCATTCCACGATGATTCAGAGAAATATTCATCTTCCCAAGGCGCAGAAACGTTCCAGTCCCAGAAGCTTTGCTCCACCTGCTATGGATGTCCCGTAAAAAATCACTCTCTTTTCCCACTTCTTAGATAGTTCAAGTATCTCATCCAAAGTCCCGTTCACAAAGCTGCTGCCGGTTGCAAGTACTATATCGGAGTTTTTTATCAACTCCTCATTCTTCTCGCTATCCATTATCGTTACTCCGTATTTCACTCTACCCACATTTTCCGGATCTCTGTCGCTGACCATAACATTTCCCTTTCCGAAGGCTTCCGAAATCGCTTTCACGAACGCTGGTTGAAATCCGATGATTCCTATCTTTTTCACATCCATTGTTTTTAATGTTTCCACAAGTATCTCCGCGCACTTCTCAGGTTCCTCTCTATGACAATGCACTGTACGATCTATCAATCCAAGACATTTCATAACAGCATTGAGAAGAGCCACTAACGCTGGCCTGTCACACGATTCCATGGCTTCTTTCAAAGTGCCCGAAAACTCCATTGGGCTGTCTGTGAAAGCATCACCATAACAATTACGAAAGATTGCGCGAAGAAGAACTTCCTTTCCCTTCATCAACGCGTAGTCCTCGATCCTGGAAACATCCAATCTCGTGTCGGTGACGAAAATCCTCACCTGATCATCAAGAAGATCGTTCTCATACGCCAGATTTTTCAACACTTCTTTAACATCCATGCAAGTCGCCCCCGATGTAGAACTGTCGATGATATACTAACACAGGGACACTGATAATTTCGCTATTACCGTTGATCGGGAGGGGAAAAGGATGGGTACCGATGAAAAACTCTCAAACGCTTTCGAAGAATGGGAAAATGGCATCTTAAAACCTTTCATTGAAAAATATCCAGAAAGAAGGGAAAACTTCTCCACCTCCTCAGGTGTGAAAAAAAACGTTCTTTACACACCGCTTGATCTCCAAGAATTTGACTATCTCAAAAATCTTGGCTTTCCCGGAGAGTACCCTTTTACCCGTGGCGTACAACCTAATATGTACAGGGGAAAGCTCTGGACTATGCGTCAGTATGCTGGCTTTGGAACAGCGGAAGAATCGAACAAAAGGTTTCGATACCTTCTGGAGCAGGGACAGACAGGCCTTTCCGTGGCGTTCGATCTGCCAACGCAGATTGGTTACGATTCAGACCACCCGATGGCAGAAGGAGAAGTCGGAAGGGTTGGAGTAGCCATTGACTCTGTGGAGGATATGGAGATCCTTTTTGACAGCATTCCCTTAGACAAGGTTACCACATCCATGACCATAAACGCGACCGCAGCGATACTGCTTGCCATGTACATCGTTGTGGCTGAAAAACAGGGCGTGGATATGAGCAAGCTTAGAGGAACCATACAAAACGACATACTCAAAGAGTACATCGCGCGAGGCACTTACATCTTTCCTCCAAAACCGTCCATGAAGTTGATAACAGACATCTTCGCCTTCTGTTCGAAAAACGTTCCCAAGTGGAACACCATCAGTATCAGTGGCTATCACATGAGAGAGGCTGGTGCTACCGCTGTGCAGGAAGTGGCCTTCACTCTTGCAGACGGAATAGCGTATGTGGAGGCAGCTATCGAAGCAGGTTTGGATCCCAATGTTTTTGGTGAAAGACTTTCTTTCTTTTTCGCAGCGCACAACGACTTTTTCGAGGAGATAGCCAAATTCAGAGCTGCAAGGCGTCTCTGGGCGAGAATAATGAAAGAAAGATTCAAAGTGGAAAATCCAAAGGCTTTGAAGCTACGTTTCCACACCCAGACAGCAGGCTCAACCCTGACGGCCCAACAACCTATGAACAACCTCATAAGAGTCACACTCCAGGCTCTGGCAGCTGTGCTTGGAGGAACACAAAGTCTTCACACCAACAGTTACGACGAAGCTCTGGGACTTCCCACAGAAGAATCGGTGAAGCTAGCTCTGAGAACCCAGCAGATAATAGCCTACGAATCTGGTGTTGCTGATACTGTTGATCCACTGGGCGGATCTTACTATATTGAATATCTGACCAATATGATAGAAGAAGAAGCAATCAAGTACATAGAAAAAATAGATGAACTGGGTGGTATGGTCAAGGCTATCGAAATGGGTTATCCGCAAAGAGAGATACACGAAAGCGCTTATAAACAGCAATTGAAAATAGAAAATGGTGAAGAGACCGTTGTGGGTGTCAACGCCTTCCAGGAAGAGGAAACAAAGGAAATCGAAAATATCCTGAAGGTAGATCCTGCTCTGGAGGAAAAGCAAAAACAGAGGCTTAAACGTTTGAGAGAAACCCGCGACAACGCCGCCGTTGAAAGCTCTCTCATGGCCTTGCGTCAGGCGGCTAAATCAGGCGAAAACCTGATGCCGTTCATCATAAACGCCGTGAAAAACAAAGCAACCATAGGTGAGATAACTGATGTACTTCGCGACGTATTTGGTGAGTACACTGAGAGTGTAATACTGTAAGAATTTTTTCACTCCATTCGGCTCATGAACGACATTTGTTCAAAAACCTGAGCTGTTTTTCTGCGCATGGAGATGCTAAGGCGTTGCATCTTGTGTGCGGTGTCGTGAGTTTTCTTTTTATGTGGAATTCAAAAAATATTCCCCACTTCCATTAAAAAATGAGTAAGATACGTTTTTATTCCTGATTATTTCGCTCTATCTTGTCTTTTCACTGCCTTGCTTCGAAATGCACAGTGAAATACCTTCCTTTACATGTTGCAATTTGACCATCGAAATGGTATCATTGTTAACGATAACAAATCATTTTATACCTATAAACAGTGAAATTATGAACATACATTTTATATCGTTATCATATTCTTGTGTTCTACGGAGGTGAAGCTTTGAAAAAAAAGAAGGTAACCATAAAAGACGTGGCGAAACTTTCCGGAACAAGTCCAATGACAGTATCGAGGGTCATAAACAACCATCCCAATGTGAGTGAAGAAACGAAAAAACGAGTACTTAACGCTATCGAAAAACTCGGATACAGACCTGACGCAGACGCAAGGGCAATCAGAACAGGAAAAACCAATCGTATTGGAATAATCGTTTCCGACATAAGAAACCCCTTTTATTCCGAAATGGTAGGTCATATAGAGGACGTGGCAAACGAAAAAAAGATGTTCATAACCTTCTCAGATACGAGCAGGGACGTAGATACGGAAAAAAGAGTGTTTGAAGAGATGATACACATGGGTGTCGACGCATTGATAATAGCCCCTGAAGGATTTGAAATCGAGCATCTTTCTCGTTACGCAGACAGAACTTTCATTCTCTCCTTTGGAGTTCACCTTCCAGATCTGCCAATCGCGGAGGTATGGATAGATGAAGAGGCGGGAGCAAGGCAAGCGGGTGAATATTTAAAAAGCAGAGGTGTTAAAAAGGTTGAACTGCTCATGGGCAATCCTCGAAAATTCACAACACTCGCCCGTATTTCGGGATTCATGAAGGGTTTTGGGCGCATAGAACGTCTGAGACATTTTCGTGTGGAGTACGGAGAAACATACAGATATGTTAAGGAGGTGGAAGAGCTACCCGAAGCTTTCTTCTGTTACAACGATCTCATGGCAGCTGGGGTTATCAAAGCTCTTAAAGAAAAAGGCATCACACCAGGTAAAGACGTTCTGGTAATGGGTTACGATGATGCTTACATAGCTGACATTCTCGAACTCACCACAGTGAAGATTCCCATAAGGAAAATGGTAGAGATTGCATTCGAGATGATCGAAAAAAACAAAAAAGAGAAGATAAGAGTGGAACCCCAGCTTATGGTAAGAAAAACCGCATGAAGATTTTACTCTGTAAAAATCTCTATACTGGAGGTGAGGTACTGTGAGGAAGTTTGCGGTCGTTTTAATGGTCCTGTTGTTTGTGGCCGTGGTATGGGGAAAGCAAACCGTTGTAGTTAACTCTTACATGTCCGATCCCGCGCCGAAACAGGTCTTCGCCGAACTCGTTCAGATCTTCGAAGAAAGGTACCCCGATTATGACATAGTGGTGAACACTTTTGCCCACGAAGACTTCAAAACACTCTTGAGAACATGGTTGAACTCTCCCAACGCCCCGGACGTGGTGACCTGGTTCGCAGGTGAGAGAATGCGCTACTTCGCGAGCAAAGGACTCCTTGCACCTATCGACGATATCTTCGATGGAGGATTCGATGCCTACTTTCCAAAGGCTTTCTTTAGTTCCTGTAGTTATGATGGCAAGGTTTACTTTCTACCTCAAAGCTGGTACTGGTGGGGTGTATACTACCGAAAATCCATCTTTGAAAAATATGGGATCAAGCCGCCCACAACCTGGAAACAATTTCTGGATGTCTGTGAAACGCTTAAGAAAAACGGTATCATTCCGATTACCATAGGAACCAAGTATCTCTGGACCGCCGCAGGATGGTTCGATTACCTCAACATGAGAGTCAACGGCATCGAATTTCACACAAAACTCACGGCCGGGGAGATACCGTACACAGATCCGAGAGTGAAGAAAGTCTTCGAGTATTGGAAACAGCTGGTGGACAGAGGTTACTTCCTTGAAAATCACACCGCTTACTCATGGCAGGAGGCGGCCACCTTCCTGTTCAGGGGAGAGGCTGCCATGTATCTCATGGGGCAGTTCATCAAAGACGTGGCTCCGGAAGATGTAAAGAACGATCTCGATTTCTTCAGATTCCCCATCATCGACGGCACCGTCGGCCTATACGAAGATACGCCTATCGACGGCTTCATGATACCCGCCAGAGCGAAGAATAAGGAAGGCGCCAAAGTATTCCTCAAATTCATAGCGTCCGAATTCGCGCAGGAGTATTTCGCAAAGAAACTTGGAAGGCTCGCTGCAAACAAAAACGTAGCACCTCCCGATCCCCACGCTGAAAAAGGTTTGCAAATGATACTCGATTCTGATGGTGTCATGCAGTTCTACGACAGAGATACCAATCCCGAAATGGCGACAGTGGGAATGAACGGATTTGTGCAATTCATGGTCACACCTGGCATGCTTGATCAGATCCTTGAAAACCTCGAAAAAGAAAGAGTCAGGATATTCAAGTGATTCAAAAGGGGCGGGGAACCCCCGCCCTTCTTTCACAAAAATCCTTTAGAAAGGGTTCGAGAGATGAAATCCAAAACATGGGTACCGTACGCGTTTTTAGCACTACCTTTAACGATGTACGCTATATGGGTTATATTCCCCATATTCCAGACATTCGTGCTCAGTTTCACAAATTGGGATGGTGTTTCACCAAAGTTTGATCTCATAGGATTCGAGAACTACAAGAGACTTTTCTCAGATCCTTATTTCAAGCTCTCTTTGAACAACAACGTGAAGTGGTTATTGGCATTTGTCTTTGGGAACATTCCACTTGGACTTGGTATAGCGCTCCTTCTCGATCAAAAGTTCAAGGGCGATCGTATCTACAAGACTCTCGTGTTTCTTCCCATGACACTGTCTTTTGTTGTGATCGGTCAGATCTGGTCCTGGATGCTCGAGCCAAGATACGGTGCCATAAACTCCTTTTTCCGTGCTATCGGTCTTTCGACCTTTGCAAAGCCATGGCTAAGCGATCCAAAGATCGTCACATACGCTCTCATAGCTGCCGCCTCTTGGAGGCAAATAGCCTATGCCATGGTTCTCTTTCTGGCGGGATTGAAGAATGTTCCAAGAGAGCTTGTAGAAGCAGCGTACGTTGACGGCGCTAACAAATGGGAACGCTTCTGGTACGTGATACTTCCCATGCTGAGACCAGCAACCATCATCGCCGTGACGGTGAACGTTATAGATTCGCTTAGAGCTTTCGACATCGTATATGTTCTTACACGTGGCGGACCTTTCTATTCCTCGAGTGTTCTCGCAAACTACATGTATATTCAGTCCTTCCATAATTACAATATGGGTTATGGGGCTTCCATAGCCGTTATACAGTTTCTGATAACCTTTGGATTCATTCTGGTGTATCTGCTGACAGCCCTTCGCAGGGAGGAGAGCACGGTATGAGACACCGAAAATTCTCTTTGATATTCACTTATATGTTAGCAACTCTGATAGTCATCATATGGATGTTCCCCTTTGTGGTTTCTCTTTTCACTGCGGTGAAGCCGCTCGATGAATTAATGAGCCAGAAAGGTCTCTGGCTACCACCCAAGTCCGTTCACCTTGAAAACTTCAAGAGAGCGTGGACAGAGGCGAATATGAAAAGATACTTCTTGAATACTCTGATCATCACAGCTCCTTCTGTTCTCGGAGCGCTTTTCATCTCAAGCCTCGCCGCGTTTGCACTGGCCTGGTACGAATTCAAGCTCAACAAATTAATCCTCTTCATCTTTGTGGGAGGAATGCTGATACCCTTTCAAATGCTTTTGATTCCCGTCTACAGATTTTCGGTCAATGTGGGTATATACGACACTTACCTCGGTATCATCCTCTTTCATATCTCCTTCCAGCTCGGCTTCTGCACTTTTTTCCTGAGAAACTTCATGAAAACGATCCCACGAAGCATTTTCGAGGCAGCACTCATAGATGGTGCGGGACACTTCACCATCTACAGAAAGATAGTGATGCCCCTCGTGGTTCCCGCTCTTTCCGCGCTGGGAATCCTCGAATTCACCTGGATATGGAACGATTACCTGTGGTCACTGGTTCTCATACAGAGCGACATGAAAAAACCCGTTACACTCGGGTTGACGACGCTCCAGGGTCAATGGGTAAGCGATTGGAGCATCATAGCGGCCGCAGCGCTGATTGCTGCCGTTGTTCCCATAACGGTCTTCCTCATATTCCAGCGTTACTTCATCGAAGGCCTCACCGTTGGCGCGGTAAAGGGTTGAAAATACCACCCCCATTCAAAGGTGTATAATTTTCGGTGAGTGTCAAAACATTATCCAGTGGGAGTTGAAGATGAGGTTATCCCGCATATATCTTAGCGGTTTTAAAAGTTTCGCTCATCATACCGTCATCGAACTGGACGGTTCTATTACCGTCATAGTTGGTCCCAACGGTTCAGGAAAATCAAATATAGTCGACGCCATTCGCTGGATGCTCGGAGAGCACTCTCTTAAATCCTTAAGAGCAACGTCACGTGAGGATGTGATATTTGCGGGTAGCGAATCCCACCCACCCGCTACACAGGCTCGAGTGATCCTGGAATTGGTTGATGGCGATACAAAATGGCTTATAGAACGCTTTATAGACCGCGAAAGGGGTGGCGGATACAGAATAAATGGCCAGACCTGCAGATTGTCTGATATTCACGAACTTTTGAAAGGTACGGGCCTTGGTAAGGATTTCTACGCCATTGTTGGGCAGGGACAGGTGGAACATGTTGCGAGCGCTTCTCCGGAAACCCTTCACTCTCTGCTCGAAGAGGCTGCTGACATTGCACATTACAAAGAGCGCAAGAAAGAAACGCTTGTGAAACTCAACGCGACTCAGGTGAACCTCGATCGCCTGAACGACCGTCTTCAGATGCTTGCCGAACAAAAACGTTCCATGTACCTGAAGGCAAAACGCGCCGAAAAATATCTCGAGTATTCTTCCCAATTGAAAGAGAAAAAATCAAAGCTTCTTTTCGCAAAACGCACGACTTTAAAAAAAGATATGGAAAGGCTCGAACAGAAACGACAGTCGATAGCTCAGGAGATAAAGAATATACAGAAAGAACTGGTTGAAGTTGAAAGCCAGTGGAGGACGTTGAGGGATGAATTCGCCAGCACGGACAGCGAGCTTAGAAACTTTGGGGATGTAGTTGAAGAGTACAAGAAGAGGCAGTCGTCGCTGCTGGATATTCGTGATATGTACGCTAAAAGACTTTCTCAGAAAGAAAACGCGCTTGTAGAGGTTGTAACGAGACTCGAACAGATAGATCGTGAATCGGAAGAACTGGAGAAAAGGCGTTCAGAACTTGGATTGATACTCCAGTCGATCGACAGCGAGGTCGAAGGTATTAGAAACAGGTTATCTGAACTTGAAAAAGAACAGGAGGAATTGGCTAAAAAATGCGGTGGTCGGGAGTCTGAACTTGTTAAACTGAGAAACGATCTGACAGAGAAAGAAAAACTTTTCATGAAAATGGAAAACGAAGCTTCAAAACTCGCTCAATCTATAGATGAGTATAGCAAAAGGATAGAACTTCTTAAGGTTCAGATCCAGGGTAAACGAGAGCGTCTGGAAGGTCTCATGATGGAAATAAATGATCTGGAAAAGAGTTTGATAACCCACGGCGTTGAAGAACAGCAAATAAACGAAGAACTTGTGAAACTGAGAGAAAGGGAGAAAGAAGTTAGAGAACATCAGAAAACCCTTCTATCGAAAAAAGATGAGTTAATGGAGAAGCTTCGCTCTCTTCAGATTGAAAAAAAGCACTTATCAGAACAGATGGAGTATTACCATGGTTATTCTCATTCTGTAAGAAGAGTCCTCGAAAACAGAAGGGATTTCCCTGATCTTATAGACACTGTGGGAAATCTTCTGGAAGTACCTCAAGAATACGAAACAGCGGTGGGTGTACTTTTGGGGAACAGACTCCAGGACATCGTCGTGAAAACCGCAGTTGAAGCCAAGCGAATAGTGGAGTTTTTGAAGCTGAACAATTACGGACGCGTCACCATACTGCCTCTGGATTTGATGGACACATCTTCTCGCAGGCGCCGAAAGATAGAACATCCCGGGTTTCTTGGTTATGCCGCTGATCTCGTTCATCTCTCCCCTGAAGTTCAGCCAATCGAAGGTTACCTTTTTGGTGAGGATCTAATCGTAAAAACTCTGGACGATGCTGTTGAAATTCGGCGCGAATACAAATTCAGATCAAGGATAGTATCCCTTGACGGTCAGTTGCTTTCAGGCAGTGGAGCCATAACAGGTGGTTCCATGAATGACGCTGGCAGAATCGATTTGATATCCCGCAAAAGGCGAATCGCCGAACTTGGAGAAGAAATCGATTCGCTTGAGAAAGAGCTCCGTGAACTGGAGAACAAAATACAGAGTCAAGTCGGTCTTCTTACTCGTATTGACGAAGAACGCCGTGAACTCGAGAAACGCCTTGTAGAAGTTACATCTAAAGGCGTATCTGTGAAGATGACTTTGAGAGAACTCCAGCGCAATCGTGACGAGCTTGAAAAAGAGTTAAAGGAGCTCGAGAAACTACTACAAGAATACAATTCGAGGCTTGAGGGATTCATCGCCCGAAAGAGTTCGCTACTCGATAGCCTTTCCCAGCTTGAGAAGGAAAAAGAAGAACTTCAGAAAAAGCTGGACGAACTTGGCAGTGATCTTCAGTTTCACAAATACAAACTTGATGAATTGAAAGACAGGATTGTCGAAGAGAAGCTGTCACTCACAACGCAGCTTGAAAAGCGCGCAGGTTATGAAAACGAGATTCTAACGGTAAAAAGAAAACTTGAAAATGGAAAGATACAGAAACAGGAACTTGTAAAAAAACAGGAGCAACTGACCGAAGAAATCAACGCTGTCAAAGACAAGCTGAGAGAAACCGAACGTGAACTCGAATCACTCAAGGCAACGATGGATTCAGTTTTTGCGGATTTTCAAGAAAGGCGTAAAGACCAGCAGGAAAAGTTAGAACGCATAGAAACCCTTGAAAAGACTCTTGAAGAGCTCAAAGTGCGTCGCGAGGAGAAACGCGAGCTCCTACACAATCTCGAATTATCCCTTCAGGAAATAGGAATGAATCTGAGAAGTGTCGAACAGGAACTCGAAAGCCTTTTTGAGGGATTTGATCCAGAAACCGCGGAAGAAGTGATTCTCGATGAAGAGACCATGAAACTCCTTTCCGAAGAAGTTGAGAATCTTGAAAACCGCCTGAGATATATAGGAACAGTCGATCTGGGTGCGGTAGACGAATATCACAGGCTCGAAAAAGAATACGAGGAACTCGACCGACAAAGAGAAGACCTCGAAACGTCAAAAAAGAGGCTGCAGGAGATAATCGATATGGCCGATAAGCAGGCACGCACACAGTTTATGGAAACCTTCGAAGAAGTATCAAACGCTTTCGATAAATACATTTCTCTTTTGTTCAGAGGTGGACGTGGTGAGTTAAGAATAGTTTCCGGCGAAGATATCCTGGAAGCCGGTGTTGAAATAAACATAAAAAAACCCGGAAGGGGTTATCAGAAACTCCATTTGCTTTCTGGTGGGGAAAAGTCACTCGTCGCTGTAGCCTTGATATTCGCCTTGATGGAAAGAAGACCGAGCCCATTTTATATACTCGATGAGATAGATGCTGCTCTCGATGATTTTAACACCGAACGTTTGAAGGATCTTATCATTGAAAACGCGCAAAAAACACAGTTTGTGATAATCACTCACAACAAGATCATCATGGAAATCGCAGATCTTTTACAGGGCATAACGATGGAAGATGGTGTATCAAGGGTGATTCCTGTGAGAATGGAGGAGTACATCACATGATAGGGATTGTACCTGCAGAACCAGGAGCGGTAAAGCTTTACGTGACTGACGGTTATCTGGTGAAAGTAGAACTGACAAAAGAAAAAGCCGAATTGATTTCTCTTCCCCCCTTTACGGATCAATTTATCGAGTATTTTGAAGGTAGAAGAAAAATCTTCGATCTTCCTTACAAAGCTAATTTCACCCCATTTCAAAAAAAGGTGTATGGAGTGGTTTCCGAAATACCTTATGGTGTGGTGCTTACGTACGGTGAAGTCGGTGTGAGAATAGATCCGACGCGTGGACCAAAACTGTCAAGAGCAGTTGGTCAGGCTTTGAAGCGAAACCCGCTTCCCGTAATCATTCCCTGTCACAGAGTGGTTGGTAGAAACAGTTTAGGTGGCTTTTCTCCTTCTCTTGATTGGAAGGAATTTTTAATATTTCTTGAGAAAAAATATTCCCATTGTTTGTGATGTTTTCGAAGGTTAATGTTACCTGTTGTTTCCTTCTATTATTTCTCTTCCATGGGAATTGTTTTTAGGAATATTCGCTTCCTCTTTTTCTTTCTGAAGCTATGTAATCGTTTTGATTTTCCAGCAGATCTTTCCTTTTGCCTACAAAAAGATAGTAGTAGTACTAACCTGTTCGAATTGTTCGAAAAAGACTTTAAATCTTTTCTGTTGGCGATTTTTGAAGGTTCGAAATACCGTTCGAAATTTGTTCGACTGATGTTCGAGCAGGTCTTGTTTGAGAAAACCGATGCACCATGAGAATCGGTAATGCTTTTGTATTAAAGGTTTGAAGCGTGTTCGAATTGGTGTAATAAACGTTGGATTTTATGGATTCAGAGGTTTCGACTACAGTGAGAAGAGTTACTGTACGAATTCGAACTTCTTCGAACTCGTTTTCGAACAAGACCTGTTCGAAAAGGCAGTGAGGATAAGATTGAATGAAAAGTGTGTGTTCCTGCCTCTGTCATTTGCTTGATTCTTCGCTCGCATCAACAAACCACCCCAAACAAAGATTAAACATCCTGTTTCAGCCTTGCTTTTCGTCGCATCCTGCGACTACAG
>DPRG01000136.1 GCA_003538775.1 Thermotogae bacterium | reverse complement strand
GAAGGAGAAAGCGAGTGACTGTCAGGTGATCACGTGCGTTTTGTCCTCTTACTTCTTTTTGGAAGCGATCGTTTGTGAGTGCTTGCGAGGAGATAAGAGAAGCTCCACTGTAAAAGCGCTACGCTGGAACATTCTCTTCCATGCTGAGAACAACTTCGATACCGAGATGTGTGAAATTTCTTTCTTTTCGACGATTTTTCGAACACACTCGGTTAGAAGTTGACAGTAAAAATCTTTGGTGATATACTTGAATAAATGTTCAGTGATGAACATTTGTTCATTCCAAATACTTTGGGAGGTGTATTTCTGTGAAGGTGAGAAGGGTTTTTCTGCTGGCTCTTGTGGTGGTGTTGGGTGCAGCCATTTTCGCACAGGCGGGAGTGGAGATTCCTAAGAAGTTTGAGAATCCCAAAAAGGTAAGGATTGCCCTTGTCCGTGAGGTGGGTGAAGGTAGCTTTTTCGAGCGTTATCTGGCAGGGGCGCAGTCCATGGCTGATGAACTTGGTATAACACTTCTTGAGGCAACCGCTCATGGTGATATGGCAAGAATGATCACTATGATTGAGAACTTCATAACGCAAAGAGTAGATGCGATCATAATTGACCACGGCCGACCGGATCCCCTGGTTCCCAAGATCATGGAGGCGCTGGACAGAGGAATCAAGGTTGTAACCTTCGACCTTGTGGTGAACGATGACCGGGTTCCTGAGATCGAACAGGATGATCTGTTAATCGGTTACATGATCAGCAAACAGCTGGCGGTTGATTTCGCCGGTAAGGCCAACGTGATTTATGTGAACGTGGGTGGATTCGCACCTCTGGACAAAAGGGATAAGATGTGGCAGATAGTGAAATGGAGATTCCCTAGCATTAAAGAAGTGGCCAAGATAGGAGCAGTCACTGGCTCTACTGCCGCTGATACTCAGACACGAATGGAGGCCGCGATGAAGGAACACCCGGAAGCGAATGCGGTTCTGGCCATGTGGGATGAATTCGCAAAAGGGGCGGTCAGAGCTATAATGCAGGCCGGAAAAAGCAGTCAGTTCAGGGTTTACTCGGTCGATATAACCAATGAGGATATACAAATGATGATCCAGGAGAACAGTCCCTGGGTGGCTACGGTGGGAACAGATCCGTACTCTGTTGGACGTCTTGCCGTGAGAGCAGCTGCGGCACTTGTTGCTGGTGAAAAGGTGCCCAAATATCTGCTCGTAGAACCTCAGCTTGTAACACGAGAATTCCTTCTGAAGAACAATATCACCAGCATGGATGAACTGGTGAAAGCTCTTCCCGCACTTGGTGAAAGTCCTCTCGTTTGGCCCGATTGGATGAAAGCGCTGGTTGAAAAGAACAAGAAATAATTAAGGAGGGATGATGGGGGCAGGACAAACCTGCCCCCGTTTTAACATGGCTGTACTTCAGGGGAAATCTTTGAGAAAAACCTTTCCCGGGGTTGTTGCTCTGGATGATGTGGATATTCAACTGTCTTCTGGCAGAGTCCACGCCCTTGTGGGGGCGAATGGAGCCGGAAAAAGTACCCTTGTGAAGATCCTTACTGGATATTATGAACATTACGAAGGGCAGGTTTTTATCGATGGGCGACCGGTCTCTTTGAGATCCCCCATGAATGCCTTTAGCAATGGTATAGAGGTTGTCCACCAGGAAGTCGATATTGAACTCGTTCCATCACTCACGGTGGCCGAGAATCTATATCTCGAGGCTTTCGCTACTGGCCATTCTGGTACAGTTGTTAGATCCAGGCAGTTGAGAAAGAAAGCTTCTGAAGATCTCGCACGTATTGGTTTCCCTTTGCCTGTGGATGCAAAGGTAGATGAGTTGCCTTTACATGAAAAACAGCGCCTTGTGATAGCGAGAGCGCTGCTGAGAAACGTGAAATTTCTGATACTCGACGAACCTACTGCATCGCTCAGCCTTCTTGAAGCGGATAAACTCTTCGATCTTGTTGAGGACCTCAAAAACCGGGATGTGGGGATTCTTTACATAAGTCAACGACTTGATGAAGTTGCACGTGTTGCCGATGAAGTCACAGTGTTGAGGAATGGAAAGGTAGTGGCACATTTTGACTTTGTTCCACAGCTTGAGGAAATAGTTGAAGCTATGCTCGATTCTCCTCAGGAAGAGCTCTTTCCAAAAAAAGAAAAACGCGACTTCGGGGACGTTGTTTTGAAGGTAGAGGGTTTGAAGTGGAGGAACAGGGTTAAAGGAGTTGATTTCAGCGTTAGAAGGGGCGAGATACTCGCGATAACTGGGCTAACAGGTGCGGGAAAAACAGAAACGTTGAAGTTAATCTTCGGAGCTTTAAAACCGGATTCCGGTGAAGTTTTTCTCGAGGGTAGAAAGTTGAAGATAAGAGAGCCATTCGATGCCATAAAAATGGGTATCTACCTTACCCCTGAAGAGAGAAGAAAAGAAGGTTTGATTCTCGATAAACCGGCCCGGGAAAATATCTCACTGCCTTTCCTGAAAAAGCTTTCCCGGTCGTTGGGAGTGATTTCAAAGACTCAAGAAGTTCAGTATGCAAAGAGGTCTGCCGAAAAGGTTCGGCTTACCCCGATGGACGTTGAAAGACAGGCGCAGTATTTTTCAGGCGGAAATCAACAAAAAATAGTTGTTGGAAGGTGGTTGAGCGGAAATCCAAAGGTTTTGCTCATGGATGAGCCCACGCAAGGAGTTGATATCGGTGCGAAGAGGGAGATTTATCAGTTGATAACGGAGATCGCGCGGAACTCCGCGGTAGTGATCGCCACAAGTGAGATCAACGAAGCTGTTGGAATAGGAGATAGAATTCTTGTCATGAGAGATGGGAAGGTAGTTTACGAGGTAGATAGATCTGAGGCGAATACTCAGGAACTGCTTAGCTATGCGGCGGGGGTGAAATCGTGAAAACAGGCGTCAGAGAACAGATGGCGAACTTTCTTTTGAAATACGGCGTAATAACCGCGCTGCTGATACTGGTAGTGCTATTCTCGCTCACCACAGAAGCGTTTTTCACAGTGGACAATCTCTTCGATATCTTGAGAGCTGTTTCCATTTTGACAATAGTGGCAATAGGTGTGACTTTTTCCGTTGTTGTTAACGGAATAGACGTGTCTGTCGGTGCTGTCACGGGGCTTGCTGTAATCCTGTCAACGGCGTTGATGGTTATATGGCAGTTTCCCTGGTACTGGGCAGTTGTGATCTGTTTGCTTGCGGGCGCGGTGATCGGCCTGTTGAATTCCTTTCTTATTCTCAAACTGAGAATACCCGATCTTTTGGCCACTCTCGGGACTCTCTATCTGGTGCAGGGGCTTCAGATGTGGATCACCAAAGGAGATGCCGTTTACAAAGGGATGACGAATCCCTGGAGTCCTACACGGGAGATCGCTAAGGGCTTTGTGCCTAAGAGTTTTCTCATGCTTGGACAGGGTTATGTACTGCGCTTTGGAAACTTCCGTGGTGTTCCCGTTCCCGTGCTGGTGATGTTGATCGTTGCTTTGGTTGCATGGTTTTTGCTTGAGTACACACGGTTTGGAAGGGCTTTCTATGCCGTGGGAGGGAACGCCGAAGCAGCGAGGCTTGCGGGTATACCGGTGAAGAGGTATCGTACTATGGCGTATGTGATAAGCGCTCTTCTGGCAACGCTGGGAGGTCTTGTGCTGGCGTCACGTATAGGTTCTGGGGCTGTGAAAGCTGGGGACCCGTATCTTTTAGACGCGGTTGCTTCTACTTACTTTGGATTCGCTGTCTTAGGTGTGAGAAGGCCGAACGTATGGGGTACGGTTCTGGGAGCCATCTTTGTTGGTGTGATGCTGAATGGTCTCACTATGCTAAACGTGCCGTGGTACATACAGGATGTAGTCAAAGGACTGGTACTGATCTCCGCGCTGGGTGTGAGCTTTGCGATCAGAAAAGAATCTCGATGAGGAGGTAGGTCGCATGGTAAAGCCTCTTGATGAGAAGAGTGTGGTTGAGTATGTTGAAAATAGCGGATTGAGAGCTAAGGTTCTCGGAGAGGGAGATCTAAAAGCACATGTAATCGCCGAGGGAAATGTCAATTTGATCTTTCGCGTTGAAAACGTCGAAAACGGACATTCTGTGATATTAAAGCAGGCTCTGCCTTACGCCTGGCGCTATCCGGATTTCAAAATGCCTCTGGACAGGCAACGCATCGAATACGAGGTACTCGAAATAGAGGGGAAATACGCGCCCGAGCAGGTGCCGCTCATCTATCTTTACGATGAAGAGAATCATGTGTTGGTTATAGAAGACTTGAAGCGTCACAAAGTTATGAGAGAGGCCTTGATAGAGGGAAAGATATTCCCAAAGGTAGCCAGGCATGTGGGAACCTTTATGGCGAGGACGTTGTTCTACACATCGGACTTTTATCTACCCTCCGAGAAGAAAAAGGCGATGGTTGCGCGGTTTATGAACCCTGTTCTTTGTAAAGTTCAGGAGGATCTCGTTTTCACCGAGCCATATATAGAACATCCAAATAATCGCTGGAGCAAACCACTGGAGAGTTTGGTAAAGGAAATATACGCCGATGACGAATTGAGAAGCGAGATTTTTCATTTTAAGGAGCTGTACATGACCAGGGCTCAAGCGCTTATTCACAATGATTTACACACGGGATCCATCATGCTCAACGAGGAAGAAACCAAGGTGATCGATCCGGAATTCGCCTTCTTCGGACCGATGGCGCATGACATAGGCACGTACTTCGCAAATCTCGTAATCGCCTACGCCGCACAGGAAGCTCACAGAAAGGATGAAGAAGAGAGGCGAAGATACAGAGAATGGATCCTTGGATCCTTCAAAGAAACATGGAACGTTTTTGAAGAGGAGTTTCTTAAGGCGTGGGAAAAAGATGCGAACGAAGGCTGGCCTTCTCAGAAGTTTAAGGAGAAGTTCGTACTCGAATTGCTGAAAGATACAGCTGGCTTTGGTTCTGCTGAAATCTTCAGAAGAACCATAGGAATGGCTCATGTACACGATTTCTGGACAATCAAAGATGAAACTGAGAGAGCGAAGGCTGAAAGTATAGCCATCGATGTAGCCAGAAAATGGATTTACAACTGGCGCGCTGTTGGAAGTGTTGACGACCTTGTTGATATGATTAAGGATTCGAAAACACTGGTTTGAAGGGAGGACAAATGGTGAGTACGTTCAGATCAATAGAATGGAAAGGAGATAAGCTCGTTCTTTTAGATCAACGCTTTCTCCCTGAAAAGGCCGATTTCAAAATATACAGTACACCGGATGAAGTAGCCGAAGCGATAAGGGATATGGTCGTCAGAGGAGCCCCGGCCATAGGTGTTGCGGCAGCGTATGGGATGGTACTTGCTGTTAAGAACATGCGAAACAGGGAAGTAGATGCCTCCAGGGAGCTTGAGAAAGCCGATGCCGTTCTAAGAGCTTCGAGACCGACAGCGGTGAACCTCTTCTGGGCCCTCGACAGAATGAAGAGTATCTGGAAGAATTTCACGGGAACCCTTGAGGAACTCGAGTCGTTACTTGAATCGGAAGCTCAAAGGATAGAGGCAGAGGATGTAGAAACCAACAAACGCATTGGGATGAACGGTTTGAAGATTGTTCCAGACAATGCGAAGATCATTCATCATTGCAATACGGGCTCGCTCGCTACCGTCGACTATGGGACGGCGCTTGGAGTAATAAGGATTGCGCACGAAGCGGGCAAGAATATTCACGTTTTTCTCGATGAAACCAGGCCCCGACTTCAGGGAGCGAGGCTTTCCGCGTGGGAGTTGAAGGAGCTTGGAATCCCGCACACCGTTATAGTGGACGGTGCCAGCGGCCTTGTGATGAAAAAATTCGGGGTGGATCTGGTACTTGTTGGTGCTGACAGAATTGCTGCGAATGGTGATACGGCGAACAAAATCGGTACCTACAATCTCGCCATTGTGGCGAAGTATCACGGAGTTCCTTTTTACGTGGTTGCGCCGACGAGTACGATCGACCTCAGCACGTCGGATGGAGATCACATACCTATAGAGGAAAGAAACCCCGAGGAAGTCTCGAGATGTGGGGATAAATGGGTGGCGCCGCGGGAAAGCCCGGTGTACAATCCCGCATTCGACGTGACTCCAAGCGAGCTCATAACGGCGATCATAACTGAGAAAGGGATTGTTTATCCACCTTACAGTGAGAATCTCCCGAAGCTTTTTGAGAATATTGACGAATAGGAGGGAGAGAATGAATAAAAATAATTGGGAAGAAGATGTTAAAAAGGTCGCGGAGGGGATAAGAAGAAGGGTTTTCGAGTTCACTCTGAGAAACGGTGGAGGATACCTTTCACAGGCATGTTCGAGTGCCGAAATCTTCGCCACTCTTTACACAAAACTCATGAATCTCGGGCCGTCTGTGGCTCCAAAGATCCCGCGCCCATTTCCGGGAGTCCCTTCCATCCGTAACAAAAATTACTTTTCAGGTGCGGATTACAACGGTCCAAGGAGGCCTGAGCTGGACAGGTTCTTTCTAAGTCCGGTGCACTACGCGCTAGTGCTTTACGCAACTCTTGTGGAAACCGGAAGGATGGCACCGGAGGGCCTTGAGATGTTCAACAGGGATGGCAGTACGGTGGAGATGATAGGCGCAGAGCACTCTCCTGGCCACGAATTCATGGCGGGCTCTTTGGGACAGGCCCTTTCGCAGGTGCTCGGCATCGCGCTGGCGAGAAAGAGGAAGGGCGAGACTGGAAAGAACTGGGTTTTGATGTCCGATGGTGAGTTCATGATCGGCCAGACCTGGGAGGCGATAGAGACACTTGCCTTTTACGAGCTTGATTCGGTGCACGTGTTCATAGATGCCAACGGGCAATCAGCTGACGGAAAGATAGACACGGTGAACAGGATTGAGCCTTTGAAAGAAAGACTTGAATCCTTTGGGGCGGTTGCCGTGGAGGTTAATGGACATGATGTAAAGGCTCTTGTAGAAGCGGCGAACATCCCGCATAATGGTAAACCGCTGTTTGTTATAGCCCGTACGGTTCCCTACTGTGGTATTGAGGTGTTGAAACCGAGAGCCCCCAAATTCCATTATGTGAGGATAACGACAGAGGAAGAAAGAAAGACCCTGGAAGAGTTCTTCGTGGAAAGGTTCGGAGGTGTTCGGTATGATACTTGAAAGCAAAGTCCACGAGAGAAATCTGGTGAAATGGGCTGCTGACAAACCTGAGGTGGTAGTCTTTTCTGCTGACCTCACGAGTTCTACGGAGATAGCCCTTTTCAAGGAAACATATCCGGATCGTTTCTATTCTTTCGGTATGACAGAGCAGAACATGATGAGCGCGGCTGGCGGCATGGCGAGGGAGGGTTTCACTCCTTTTGTTCATACATTCGCTGTTTTCATGTACAGAAGGGCTCTTGATCAGATCGAAATGAGCATAGCTTATCCCAATCTCCGTGTCAGGATCTTTGGATTCCTTCCTGGCATAACCACACCTGGTGGAGCGACTCACCAGGCTATAAACGATATAGGTGTTTTAAGAACCGTTCCCAATATGACCATTCTCGAAACCGGTGATGCAACAGAGGTAGAGAGTGTTCTCGACGTCGCACAGTCGGTGGATGGTCCCGTGTACGTTAGGCAGTTGAGGGGGCAGATTCCCCGTCTTTTCAAAGATCCCATGGTTTTGGGCAGGTGCCGGGTGTTGAGTGAAGGAAGCGATTTGGCATTGATAACTTCGGGAATTATGACCGAAGAAGCTTTGAGAGTTACGAACGTTCTTAGAAAACGCGGCGTTTCACTTGAACACATTCATGTTTCCACACACAAACCCTTTGAGGATGAGAGGATTCTTGAGGCGATATCGAAGGCTCGTTATGGGGTTATAACTATGGAAAACCACACCATAATCGGAGGGTTGGGCAGCGAGGTCGCTGAAATGATGTCAGAACATGCCATTCCTAAACGTCTTATAAGAATTGGCTTGAGAGATACCTACGCACATGGCGGTAGCAGAGATTATCTCATGAAATACTACGGTATGGACGCCTTGAGTCTGGCAAGGGCGGTGGAGGAACTGCTCGGTCAAAAGCTGGATATCGAAGAAAGCGACCTTGAAGAACCTCGTGTAGAGGCGAGCGGCGCGGAACACAAGGCGGAAGATCTCTGAGATGAGGTGAAGGAATTGGTCAGATACGATACAAGCCATTCATTCCTGGGTGAGCGATTCGCTGTAACTTACAGAATTTCTCAGCCATATGAGGAAGCGAAGAAAATCGCAGAGCTTCTGGTAGTGGAGCAGACGATAGAGTTTCCCTCTGAACTTGTTGGAAAGAGGATCAAATCGTACGTTATTGGAAGAATCGAATCGATGCAGTATACGGACAGAGCTACATTTGTGAAAGTCAGTTACTCAGTCGAGATCACCGGGAACGAGCTCACGCAGTTCTTTAACGTTGTCATGGGTAACGTGAGTCTTATTCCGGGTATAAAAGTTGTGGATCTCGAACTTTCTCCTTCTTTGAAATCGTTCCTTCCGGGGCCTCGTTTTGGGGTGGAGGGGTTGCGAGAGATTTTGGGAGTAAAAGAAAGACCTCTGATAGCCACTGCGATAAAACCCATGGGTCTTACCAGCGAGGAGCTGGCTGAGATGGCGTACAAACTCGCTAAGGGTGGAGTGGATATAATAAAGGACGATCACGGTCTTGCAGATCAGGATTTTTCACCTTTTGCTGAGAGGGTTTCCAAGGTGTTAAAAGCGGTGGATAAGGCCAACCAGGAAACGGGCGGAAAAACTCTCTACGCTCCCAACGTGACGGCGAACGAATCGACGATGATGAAAAGGGCGTTGATCGCTAAAGAAATGGGTGTTAAAGCTCTTCTTGTCGCACCAGCTCTCGTAGGGTTTGGAAGCGTTCAGTTGTTGAGCCAGGAAGTGGGGCTTCCGATATTGAGTCATCCAGCTTTTTTAGGTGGTTATCTTTCCATTGCCACTCACAGGGTTCTTTTTGGTCTCTGGCAGAGACTTATAGGCGCTGATGTCAGTATATTTCCCAATCACGGTGGCCGTTTTACATTTTCTCTTGATGAATGTAGAGAGAGCGTTCGGGGTACACATGAGCCGTTTGCGTGGTTGCGTCCGATTCTTCCTTCCCCAGCTGGTGGTATGAGTGTCGATAAGGTTAAACAAATGGTGAATTTATATGGTAACGACGTTCTTTTGCTTATTGGAGGCGCTCTACACCGCATGAGCGCAGACCTCGAAAAAAGTGCCAGGATTTTTAAAGAGGAAGTGGAAAGAGCTCGCCTTTAAGGTGTTTGGAGGGAGAGTGTTTGCGAACGGGCGAAAGTCTGGAAGATCTCGTTACCATAGCTGCATGGATGTATTATGTTGAAAATCAGACTCAGGAGCGTATCGCCGCTGAGCTGGGTTTGTCTCGTGTCAAGGTGAGCAGGCTCCTGGCTAAAGCGAGAGAGCAGGGTGTGGTTCAATTTCGAATCACGCGCCCTCTTCCCGAGTATTACGCTTTGAGAAAAGAGCTTCAAAAGCGTTTTGGGCTAAAGTTGGTAGCGGTCGCAAAGGACAGATCATCGCTTGGAACGCTTGGGGCAGATGTTTTACTCCATTTGATTGAAGAACGCAAACCAAAACGAATAGGTCTGGGTTGGAGTACGACTGTAAGTATGATGGCTACACACATAACAGGAGCGGCGCATCTAAAAAAACGCGAATGCTACGTTCACGACCTCGCCGGAAGCTACGTTGGATTGAGGAATCCCTACAGCATAAGCTGGCTGGTCGCTGAAGTACTGGAGGCACATTACGTTCCGTTACCCGTGCCGGTTCTTGTTGAAAACCCACAGGTAATGAAAGAATCGACCATCGATAAAGCGTTAAAAGAGGCTTCAGAGGTGGATATAGCCTTTGTGGGTATGGGATGTATGGGTGCTCGGAGCACCTTGCTGAAAACGGGATTGGTTTCAAAAGCCATTATGGATAACCTGGAAGCAAGGGGTGCTATAGGTGAGGTTTTGATGAGATTTTTTGACGAAAACGGCCGTCCGATTAGAACACCCCTTGACGAAAGGATAGTTTCTATCGGCTGGGAGGCGATAGAGAAGATACCACTTTTTGTGGTCATGGCGGCCGGGGAAGAAAAGATAAAGCCCCTCAGGGCAGCACTTAAGGGGGGCTGGATGTCAGGGCTGGTTACCGACAAGGACACAGCGAAAAAATTGTTAGAAGTAGAGTGAGTCGTGTTACTCGTTTAGAAGTTTCTTCCATCTTTCACGTTCTTCAACGTGGATGAATTCGATACCCACCTTCTCGCACGCCTTGTCGAAATCGCTGTCGCCTATGAATACGCATCTTTCTGGGTCGGTGTTTATCTTATCGAGAATCTCTTTGAAGAACCCCGGATGGGGTTTCATGAAGTGAGAATTTTCCATATGAGCGACGTAGATGAAATCTTCCGGTTTTAAGCCGATAAAACTTAAACGTTTGACAACCGCGATTTCAGGGAATATCGGATTGGAAGCGAATATGAATTTCTTGCCAGAAGCTTTAATCGATTCGAGAAGTTCATCGTTGGGTTCGACGAACTCGCGAAGCTTTTCGAAATCGTTTTTATAAAAATCGAAAAACAGATCGATCCAGTAGCTCTGAGATTTGGAGCTCCGGGAAGCGATCGTTTCGACGAACTGGTGGAAAAGATCTTTTTCACCCGTCTGGTTCTTCATCATATCTTCGATGATACCCATCACGAGATTTCCAAGCTTCTTTGGATCTTCGCCCGCCTTTTTCGCCAATTCCATAAAGTAAACTCTCGTGAATTCTTCTTCGCGGGTTTTAACGAGCGTTCCATCGTAGTCAAGAAAAACGTACACCTTGCTTCCTCCTCTCGCAGGGGACTAACCTAATTATAAGCGGAAGTGTTGTACAATCGTTTAAGCGGATTATCGAGCCGGGTGGAGGTGTTCTAAAATGATCGAGATCCTCGAGTCACGACTCGAAGAGTTTGAAAGAAGCTATAAACGCATTCGCTACAACGTTCTTCATGACATCTTTTCGAGATCGTGTTATATCACACCGGAGAATGTGATTGTTACAAACTACTTGCGAAGCCATCCCGTTGCGATTTTTAACCCTGGAGGGGCGCTTCTGGGAAACGGCACGGTTTTGATATTTCCTCGTCTGGTGTTCGATTATTACACCTACAATTCGAGCATCGGGTTGTTGATGATAAACATAGATGAACTTTTGGAAGGTAAACTACATAATCCTCTTCAGTGTGAAATCGTACTCTGGCCTGAGAAACTCTGGGAGTTCGGTCACGGGTGTGAGGATGCGAGGGCGCATGTTCATAAGGATCTCGTTTATCTTCTTTACACCGGCTCAAAACACTACCACGACGAAAGCGGAAGTCTTGTAAAGCAGTCTGTGCAGGCGCTGGCGGTGTTTGATCTTAACGCTCAGGATCGTCACGCCGAAAAACGCGGTTATTTTTCTGTGAAGTGTGAAGATGAAAAGAGTTTTTTGGTGGGTTGTAAGGATAGCGCTTTTCTGGAATTTAAACCCCCAGCGGTTTCTATGCTGTTGCGTCTTGACGTTGGAAGAAGGCTCGCCTGCTGGCGGGGTGAAGGCGATATCTCAACCATGACTCTTTCGATAGATTCTCTTCATCCTGTGATGAGTCCGGAAGACTGGGAAACCAAGATTGGATGGTCAACGAACGCGGTGGAATATGCACCGGGGGAATATCTGATTGGATGGCATGCGGTTTTGCGTGAGGACCTTTCTTACAGAAACGGCCTTGCCGTTGTGAACGAAAAGGGAGAACTTCTTGCGATAAGCGATTATCTTCTCGCTCCCAGAGGACTCAACGAGTGGTACGGGGACAGAGCCGGGGTGATATTCGGCGACACGCTGATCAAACATGAGGATAAGTTGATCTGGATTGGTGGAGTGAGTGATTACGCCATAGGCGTTTTCGTGGTCGATCTTGATAGGGCTCTCTTTTATCTCAGATCAATTTGAGGGAGGTGCTTTGATGAGAATTTACCTGGATAACAATGCTACGACGAAGATCGATGCTGAAGCTCTCGAATTGATGGTGCGTTGTTATACAGAGAACTACGGCAATCCCAACTCTCTCCACAGAATGGGAGTGGAGGCTTCGAATCTTCTCGAAGATGCGAGAAGGACTTTCGCCCGCCTTTTGAGGGTTCCCGTAGAAAGTATATTCTTCACCTCTTCTGCTACGGAGTCGATAAACTGGGCGCTGCGATCTGCAGTCCGTACCCGAGCGCGCCTTGGCAAAACACTGGTCATTGGGGAAGTGGAACACAGCGCCGTCTTGAATACAGCTAAGGATATCGCCCAGACGCATGGATTGACTATCAAAATGGTTCCGGTGAACAAACGAGGGGAGTATTTGATGGATGAACTGGAAAAGCTTCTGGACGATGAGGTCATCCTTGTAGCTTTGATGAGTGCGAACAACGAAACGGGCACACTTCAGGATCTGACGACGGCTTCAAGGATTGTGAAGAAAAAATCTCCCTCTGCGCTCTTTCTCGTGGATGCCGTTCAGTCTTTTGGAAAGGCGCCGATGGATATCGAGAAGTGGGATCCCGATTTTCTCGTCTTGAGTGCTCATAAGTTTCATGGACCAAAAGGTGTGGGCGTTCTTTACGTGAAAGAGGATACTCCTCTCGTTCCGATGATAACAGGAGGCGGTCAGGAGCGGGGTATGAGGTCGGGCACGCAAAACGTTCCCGGCATAGTGGGAGCAGCAAAGGCCGCGGAGAACGCCATGAAGCTTTACGCTGAAGCTGTTGAGCGGATGAGAACCCACCAGCATGTGATAGCTGAAGGTGTGAAGAGGCTTGGAGGTGTCGTGATAACACCTCTTGATAATTCTCTCCCAAACACTGTTATGATTTCATTTCCCGGTATCGCCGGTCAGCACCTGGTTAACGCTCTCAGCGCTGAAGGAATCTACGTTTCCACGCACTCTGCATGTGGCAGCAAGAAGCCGAGTAGTCATGTACTCAGAGCGATGAAGCTCGATCCGCTTATAGAGCGGGGCGCTGTGAGGATTAGCACTTCAAGATACACGGAGGATGAGGAAATAAAGAGATTTCTGGAGGTTCTGGAAGAAGTTACTTCTCTCTTCAGACTTTGATAGATGGTAGAATTTTCAAAACGCGGTTAGTCGATCTTGCCGGAGGTGTTCACATGTCTTTGAAAACGTACATCATCGCTCGAATCTTACTCGCTGTGCCCATGGTGTTGATACTTCTGACCGTCGTTTTCGTCATAATGAGGGTCATACCAGGCGATCCAGTTCTCACCCTCCTTGGAGGTAAAGCGCCTATTGAGGTCATAGAAGCGAAGCGCCACGAATTGGGTCTTGACAAGCCTATAATAGTCCAATACGGCGAGTATTTGCTCAACCTCTTTAAAGGTGACCTTGGTAAATCCCTCCTCACAGAAAGGCCGATAATTGAAGAACTTGGAGATCGCCTCCCGGCAACGGTGGAACTCACTATTATGGGATTCATCATCGCTCTCGTCATTGGTATCTTCTGGGGTGTTGAGGCGGCACGAAGACATGACACTGCTTTTGATCTGTCCGCGAGGGTTTATTCGATATTCATCTATTCGGTCCCCGTGTTCTGGCTTGGCATGGTTTTCCAGCTTGTTTTCGGTGTGTGGTTGAAATGGCTTCCAGTAGCCGGACGAATACCACCGCTTATGGAGCCAAAGCACATAACGGGTATGTATTTGTTCGACGCTTTACTTACTGCTAACTGGGATTCCGCCAGGGAAGCGCTGAGACACTTGATCCTTCCGAGTGTGACACTGGGACTTGTGATCTCGAGTGTTTTTGTGCGTATGGTAAGAGGTAACATGGTCCTGAGTCTTTCTCAGGATTTTGTGAAGGCCGCAAGGGCCAGAGGGATAAAAGAACGTGCGGTGGTCTACAGGCACGCCTTGAAGAACGCCATGGTGCCTATAATGACGGTGTTGGGACTTCAGCTTGCGCTTCTTTTTGCTGGAGCGGTTTTGACGGAAACCACCTTTTCCTGGCCTGGAATAGGCACCTACCTCATACAGAAGATACGTTATAGAGATTTCATGGCGGTTCAGGGAGCGATCGTGATATACGCCTTGATAGTGGTTACTCTTTCTATCGTTGTTGACATTGTGAACGCCTGGATAGATCCAAGGATAAGGTATTGAGGGGTGAAGTTCGTGGACAGGACTGTTGAGGTGAAATTTCTCAGCGCGAGTATAGGAAGGGCTTTCAGAAAGTTTTTCAGATCCGGATCGGGGAAAATGGCTTTCACCGGCGCGGTTATACTGATAATCTTTCTTCTTGCTGCTGTTTTTGCCGAACAGATTGCCCCCTACGATCCCACTGTGCGTTCTGGTAAGGCCTTTTTATCACCGAACTCCGAACATATATTCGGTACGGACAACCTTGGCAGAGACATGTTCAGCAGGGTGCTTTACGGTTCACGGATCGCTCTTCTCATAGCGTTTATAGCTGTGTTGATTGCGGCGGCGGTTGGTATTCCGCTTGGATTGCTTTCCGGTTACGTTGGAGGTCCGCTGGACAGAGTGCTGGTGCTTATCATGGACGCGGTGTATTCCTTTCCTGGGCTCATACTTGCCATAGCGGTTGCGGCGGTTCTCGGGACGGGTGTGATAAACATCGCTGTCAGTATTGCGGTGGTGTACGCACCTACATACTTCAGAGTGATTCGGAATCAGGTGTCTTCCATAAAGAGCGAGTTGTATGTTGAAGCAGCAAAGGCTATAGGCGCTAAGAACTGGACCATACTTCTCAGATATGTCCTTCCCAATGTTCTACCTTCGGTTGTCGTGGTGCTTTCAATGAACCTCGCTGACGCCATCATGGTGGAGGCGGGTTTGAGCTTTCTGGGTCTTGGCATAGCGCCTCCCACACCCGATTGGGGTTACGATCTGAGTAACGGTCAGCGTTTCATCCTCATGAATGACTGGTGGATGATCATGTTCCCCGGCCTTGCGATAATCGTACTGGTGCTTGGGTTCAGCCTTTTCAGTGAAGGCTTGAATGAATATCTCAATCCCAATGTAGGAGAGCGGGAGTGAATATCGTGGATGGAAAGGAAGCTGTTTGCAGGATAGAGGATTTCCGTGTTCATTATATGACCTTCGATGGGCCTGTGAAAGCGGTTGATGGAGTGAACATGGAGGTTTACAGAGAAGAAACCCTTGGATTGGTTGGAGAGTCGGGTTGCGGCAAATCCACCCTTGGCTCTGCTCTTTTGAAGATACTTCCGAGGACTGCGCGAATGAGCGGTAAGGTATACCTTGAGGGCGAAGATCTCATGTCAAAGATGGAAAAAGAAATGCAGAAGCTCAGAGGTGCGAAGATAGCGATGATATTCCAGGACCCTATGACTTCATTGAATCCCATTATGAAGGTGAAGGACCATTTTACCGAAATGATCAGGACGCACAAGCCAGAGGTTTCAGAGGAGCAGGCCCTGGAGATGGCAGCCAGGGCTCTGGAAGAGGTGGGAATCAGCGAATCGCGTTTGAACGACTATCCTTTCCAGTTCAGTGGTGGTATGAGGCAGAGAATGATGATAGCCCTCTCTATAGTTCTGAGGCCCGCTCTTGTTATAGCGGACGAACCCACAACCTCCCTCGATGTTATAGTGCAGGCGCAGATACTTCAGCTCATGAAAGAGATTCAATCCCACATACGTTCTTCCATGATACTGATCACCCACGATCTTGGCGTGGTCGCGGAAATGGCCCACAGGATTGGAGTCATGTATGCGGGACATCTGGTAGAGCTTGCCCCGAGAGACGTCATATATTACAGGCCTCTTCATCCTTATACCGTGGCTCTTTTGGAATCCGTTCCAAATACCGATATAAACGATATGGACCTGGATTACATCGAAGGGTATCCTCCTTCGTTGTTGAACATAGGAGAAGGGTGCCGTTTTGCTGACCGCTGTCCGAAGGTGATGAAACTCTGTCGCGATCGAACTCCTCCAGACGTTCAGATTGATGAAGAGCACATCGTGAAATGCTGGCTTTATGCGGATTCTTTCGAGGAGGATGAAGACAATGCCTCTGGTTAAGGTTGAGAATCTGGTCAAACACTTTCCTGTAAGGATGAACTTCATAAAGGCCCTCTTCACGAGAGAAAGAAAGAAGGTTCACGCGGTTAACGGGGTGAATTTCTCTATCGAGGAGGGGGAAACCCTCGGCCTGGTAGGTGAGTCGGGAAGCGGAAAGACAACCATGGGGAGATTAGTCCTCAGGCTCGAAGAGCCAACAAAAGGCCGCATATTTTTCGCTGGCAGGGAAATAACCTCCCTCAGCGCCGAAGAGATGAGGCGTTTGAGGAGAGAGATGCAGATAATCTTTCAGGACCCCCTCGCTTCTTTGAATCCGTACATGCGGATAGGTGAGGCTATCCGGCACCCGCTCGTGATCCACGGGATAGGCGAGAATAAAAGGAAGCAAAGAGAAATGGTGCTGGAGATGCTGGAAAGAGTCAATTTGAGGCCAGCCGAGGAGTTTTACAACAGGTTTCCACGCCAGCTTTCCGGAGGACAGAGACAGCGTGTGGTGATAGCGCGCGCGTTGATAACACGTCCGAAATTCGTTGTCGCCGATGAGGCGGTGGCCATGCTGGATGTTTCTGTGCGATCACAGCTTTTGAAGCTCATGGTCGATTTGAAGCGGGAGTTCAATCTAACATATCTTTTCATCACTCACGATCTTGCAACCACCAAATACATATGCAACAGGATTGCTGTCATGTATCTGGGAAGGATAGTGGAGGAAGGTTCTTTCAGAGATATCTATACCGATCCATTACATCCCTATACCAAAGCCCTTATATCGGCTGTTCCAGAGCCCGATCCAAAGGCGATGGAAAGGAAAAAGAAGCTGATCCCCGAAGGTGAAGTGCCGAATCCCATCGATCCCCCTTCTGGCTGTCCTTTTCATCCACGCTGCCCTTATGTAAAAGAGGTTTGTCGGACTGTTCCACCTGAGTTGAAGGAATATAGCGGGGATCGGAAGGTAGCCTGTTATTTATACGATTGACTTTAAGGAGGCGCTATTGTGATGGACATCGGCACACTGATCTTTCAGATATTCTGGATGATCATGATCTTCAGTATGTTTCTTCCACTGTTGCGAAGCGGAAGTGTGAAAAGTGCAAGACTGGCGCTTATACGAGAGATCGAACGAAAGAGAAAAAGCAGAGTAATCACACTCATCCACCGTTAGGAGTCTTTCAGCTTTTTTGGCCTGCAAATGAGAAGGTTTATCGATATTGAAGATTCTGAAGAGGTTCTTAGAGCGATAAAGATGACACCGGATGATATGCCCATCGATTTCATCATTCACACGCCAGGTGGGCTGGTGCTGGCGGCTGAACAGATAGCCCGTGCCTTGAAGAAACACAGAGGAAAGGTGACTGTTTTCGTTCCACACTACGCCATGTCTGGTGGTACCCTGATCGCCCTCGCCGCTAATGAGATCGTTATGGATGATAATGCCGTCCTCGGACCTTTAGATCCCCAGATAGGCCAGTACCCAGCCGTTTCGATCCTAAAAGTGCTGGAGATGAAGGATGTGAACGAGATCGACGATCAAACACTCATCCTTGCGGATGTTTCCAAAAAGGCTGTTGAACAAATGAAACGTTTTGTGAAAGAATTACTGCTGGATAAAATGGAAGAATCGGAGGCTGGGAAGGTTTCCGAAAAACTTTGCTCGGGGACCTGGACACACGATTATCCAATAACTGTGGAAGAGGCGCAGGGAATAGGACTTAAGGTAAGCACGGAGATGCCGGAAGAGATATATGCTCTCATGGATCTCTACAAACAGGCCGAACAGAGGAGGCCTTCTGTTCAGTATGTACCGGCTTCCTACCGTGAAAGAAAGGAAAAATAGAAATAAATGTGATATAATGAACAAGAAATAGACGTGCTTAAATTTTTTCTGAATATCAATGCCACTCACAGGGGGAAGGGATTTGAGGAGTTCGCTTGCGTTTATTCTGACAATTTGGTTTATGATAGGCGCTTTTATTTTCCTTGAAACTTCCGCTTTTCCTCTGGACCTCCGGGTTGGTTATTACGACAACTCCCCTCTCTGCTATGAAGACGACGATAGAGTTTTAGGTATTTTTCCCGATCTTCTTTCGAAGATAGCGGAAGAAGAAGGATGGAACTTACATTATGAAAAGCATGTCTTCGCCGAAGGGCTTGAAAAGATCCGCTCTGGTGAGCTTGACGTTTTTGTAGCTGTCGCTGAGACTCCCCAGCGGGCCGAGTGGGCAAGATTCAACGATGAAACGGTGGTTTACAACTGGGGTGAGGTGTACACAAAACCCGATCTGGG
>DPRG01000014.1 GCA_003538775.1 Thermotogae bacterium | reverse complement strand
TGAAAGTCGGTATTGTCACCGACAATACAGCAAATCTTCCACCTTCTTTCATACGAGAACACGACATAGGAGTGGTCTCGCTCTACATCATGAAGAAGGGCACGTTTTCCAGAGCAGTGGAGATGTCGCCAGAGAGGTATTATGATGAGTTAAAGAAACTCGATTATGTTCCCTCAACCTCTCAACCTTCACCTCTTGATTTTGAGAACGTTTATATGGAGATGCTGAAAAGATACGATGCGTTGATCTCCGTTCACATTTCAGGTAAACTCAGCGGTACAGTCGATTCCGCAAAGATGGCCGCCAACTCTGTCGGAGGTCGCATTTTTGTGGTGGATTCTAAGTTAACAAGCTGGGGATTGGGATTCCTCGTCATGGAACTCGTGGAGCTGCTGAAAAAAGGCGTTAAACCAGACGCGATGGTGAACTTTGCAAATAGCTTTCATGAAAAGGTTTCCACATATTTCACGGTGAACGACTTGACTCATCTCTACAAAGGCGGACGAATCGGCAAGGCGCGTACATTGCTTGGACGATTGCTTAACGCTCGCCCTCTTTTGAGGCTCAGAAACGGGGAGATTCTACCCGCTGGTACGTTCAGAGGCAAGCAGAAGTTGCTCGATGCGCTTGTCAGAAGATCGTTCGCCAGAATAGGTTCTGCAAACCTCAAAAAGGTGGCCATCATTCATACAGGAAACGTCAAAGATGCCGCGCATTTGAAAACAATGGTGGAAAAGTACGTCAACGGTAACGGTTCCAGACTTTTCACCGATGTGTGTGATGTAGTCATAGGCACGCACCTTGGACCGGGCGCGGTGGGTATTATCACAGAGTGGGAGTGATGCGCTGTGACAATTGAAGAGATAATGAAAGTTTTGCCTCACAGGTATCCGTTCCTGCTGGTTGACGGAGTGGAAGAGCTTGAGAAAGGAAAGCACATAAAGGCCTTTAAGAACGTGAGTATAAATGAGCCTTATTTTCAGGGACATTTTCCGGCTTATCCAATAATGCCAGGGGTTTTGATACTCGAAGGTATGGCTCAGGCTGCCGGCTTGATGTTGATGGAACCTTCCTCCCAGGATATTCCTCTTTTCATAGGTGCCGACGAGGTGCGTTTCAGACACGAAGTCCGGCCAGGAGACAGATTGTACTACGAAGTTGAATTCGTTGAAGAACGTTTCTCCATCATCACCGTTAAAGCCCGCGCCCTCGTCGGCGAAAAGGTTTGTGCAACAGCCGTTCTCAAGCTTGGTATCAAGCGAGGCGGTTGATATGGGAGTGAGAATCGCGAGCACAGGTGTGGCCCTTCCTGAAAAAATCGTGACGAGTGAGGAGATCGAAAACAAACTCGGTCTTGAGAGCGGATGGATCGAGCAGCGTACCGGTATTCGAAAGAGGAGATGGGTGGAAAACGAAACCATACTGGACCTCGCTTTAAGAGCTCTTTTATCGGCTCTTGAAGGGCTCGAAAGTGTTCGTGGAAGTATCGACAGGCTTTTTTTCGTGACGTCCTCAGAAAAACCAAGTTATGTACCTTACTCCGTTCAACTGGCGGCCGCCTGTGGTCTGGATAAAGCTGTTGGAAACGATATTACAGGCGGTTTTGTGAGCTTTCTGCACGCTATGGATCTTTCACTCGCTGCCATAGAATCAGGGAAGTCTTCAGGCACGGTAATAGTTGCCGCAGAAACCCTATCCAGACATCTGGATGAAAAGGATGTGGACACCCTTCCGATCTTCGCAGATGGCGCAGGCGCGGTTGTTCTCTTGCCAGACAGCTGGCATCACGTCTCATTTTTCAAGAGCATTCCAGAAGCTTCGGAGGATCTGACAGTCGATTCAGAAGGTTTGATTCGAATGAAGGGTTTGAGAGTCTTCAAAGCAGCTGTTAGTGGCATAGAGGAGACCGTCAGAGCGCTTCTTGATAAAGCGGGTATGAGGCCTGAAAAGGTGGATCTTGTGGTGCCACACCAGGCTAACTTGAAGATCATAACGAGAGCTTTTCAGGATCTTGAAATACCAAAAGAAAGGGTTTTTGTGAACCTCCAGGAAATAGGGAATACCGGAAGCGCAAGTATACCGATAGCTCTGCATTTCGCTCTTCAGAAATTCTCTCCGCGTTCCATACTCCTTGCCGGTGTTGGGAGTGGGATAAGCTACGGAGGATTGTTGCTGTGGGAGGTGGAGGAATGATTCGTACCAGAGTCAACGAACTGCTTGGAATAGATTATCCGATCATTCAGGGCGGAATGGCCTGGGTGGCTACTCCAAAACTGGCTGCAGCGGTTTCTAACGCTGGAGGGCTTGGAGTGATAGGCGGGGCCGCCATGTCACCCGAACAACTTCGAGAGGCGATAAGAAAGGCTAAAGAGCTTACGGATAAACCTTTTGGAGTTAACCTCATCCTGATCTCGCCTCAGTTTCAGGATCAACTTGAAGTGGTGCTGGAAGAGTGGGTTCCAGTGGTTACACTGGGAGCTGGAAACCCTGTACAACACATACCTATCCTGAAAGAGCAAGGGATAAAGGTGGCTCCCGTTGTTTCGTCGGATTCTCTTGCGAAACTGGTCGAACGCGCGGGAGCCGACTTCGTCATAGCCGAAGGTATGGAATGTGGTGGACATATAGGTGATGTGACCACTATGGTGCTCGTACCAAAGGTTGTAGATTCGGTTTCGATACCCGTGGTAGCAGCCGGTGGAATAGCCGACGGCAGAGGTTTTCTGGCCGCACTGGCTCTCGGAGCTGAAGGTATTCAGATGGGGACAAGATTCGTTGCCAGTGTCGAATGTGAAGCTCATGATAACTACAAAAAAATGATACTAAAAGCGTCTATAAGGGACGCCGTGGTTACAGGCGCGAAGCTTGGTCATCCAGCGAGAGTGATTAAAAACGTCTTTGCAAAGCAGATTCAAAAACTCGAAGTTGAAGACCCAATGAAGGCTGAAGAAGTCCTTGTTGGAAGCCTCAGAAGAGCTTTTCTTGACGGTGACACCAGAAACGGCTCTTTCATGGCTGGACAAGCGAGCGGATTGATAGAAGAGATCAAGCCTGTTAAGGAGATAGTGGAGGATATCGTTAGTGAAGCCGAGAAACTGCTGAAAGAACTTTACAAGCGGTTTGGAGGTGGAAACTTATGACGGCATGGCTTTTTCCAGGACAGGGTTCGCAAAGCGCTGGTATGGGGAAGGTGTTCATTGAGAAATACAGCGATCTTGTTGATCAAGCCTGTGAAGCTCTGGGATTTGATCTGAAAACCCTTATCCTTGAAGGACCTGAGGAAGATCTGAGAAAGACGGAAAACACCCAGCCCGCTATTTTCTTGGTGAGCTATCTTGCGGCAAGAGAGCTTCTTGAAAAAGAGAAACCCAGTTTCCTCGCCGGACACAGCCTTGGTGAGTATACCGCGCTCGCTGTCGCGGAAGTCTTCGATTTCACAACCGGCATAAAACTCGTGCGCAAAAGGGGAGAACTTATGTCGGAAGCACGTTCAGGAACCATGGCAGCGATAATAGGACTGGACAAAGAAACCATCGAAAAACTCATCTCTAAAGTAGATGGTACGGTGGTGCTGGCAAACGAAAACTCCCCTCAGCAGTTTGTGATAAGTGGCGAAATAGGCGCCGTGAAAAAGGCGTGTTCTTTACTCGAAGAAGCGGGCGCGCGGAGAGTGACCCTTCTCAATGTCAGCGGAGCTTTCCACTCTCCCTTGATGGAAGAAGCGAAAAAAAAGATGCAGGAAGTGCTGTCGGAAGTGGATTTCAACCCTCCCAGATTCCCGGTTGTCCAAAACGTCGTCGCAAAGAGTGTGGATGATCCGCAAGAGATAAAAAAGAATCTCATCGAGCAGATGACGGGAAGAGTCCGCTGGATAGAAACCTTGGAATACCTCCATGATGCTGGGGTAAAAAGATTCGTGGAGGTAGGACCAGGAAAAGTTTTAACCGGGCTGGTTCGTAAGACTTTAAAAGGTGTTGAAGTAGAACAGTTCGGCTGATCTTTGAAATCTGATGTTTCGCCCAATCCCGTAGAGGGATTGGGTTTTTGTCATATAAGGGCATGAATTTCGAATCTGAAGGAAAAGTTAATGTAAAACTGACCCTATAAAATACACCAAAATACTTACAAACTAAGTTGTTTCGTGACGAAGGGAGGCTGAGTGGTGAGTAAAACATTGTTGGAAGAATGTTTTGTGCTTCCCGAAGACCTTGAGGAACTTTTAAACGCTTCAGAAGACCTGGTGATTCCTCAGAGCAAGGAAGAAATCCTCGCCCTCGCACTCGGAGGACAGGAATTATTCGAGGTCGCTTACGAGGTACCAGGTAAGGGACGTGTGGTGGAAGCGACCGTTGCTCGCTGCAAAAACGGTCTGGCTGTGAATTATCCCGAGCCTTACATGCGTAGAAGGGACCCAAACGCTTTGGTGATCGGTGACCAGAAGGATACAGATAAGCCGAGATTTAAGGATCGTTTTGGAAAAGATTTTGAACCTGTCAGGTTAGAAACTTTTGAATGGTTGAAATCTCAAAGGCTTATATTGATCCCTTTCATGGCGGGAGGACATGAATTCGGTTATCCGGGGATACTCATAGCCCCCCAGAACGCGGCCTTCTTTGCCGGAGCTCTCGCAGACCTACAGTTTTTCATTCCAAGAGATGAACTACCTGCACGCTTTAAGCCAAGGTGCGCCATATACGTTGCTCCGCCGTTCCGACACACACATTTTGACGGTAAGCAGGTAGTCGTTCACAACAGGCTGGATGAACTGCACGAAATCTTTTCCTACAACCTCTATCCTGGCCCGAGCGCAAAGAAGGGAGTTTACGGCTTCCTTCTACAGGTGGGAGAAGAAGAAGGCTGGGTAACGCTTCACGGCTCTGCCGTAAGGGTGATCACGCCCTATGAAAACGTCACCGTCATAATGCATGAAGGGGCTAGTGGTGGCGGAAAGAGCGAGATGCTGGAGCAGGTTCATAGAGAGCCCGACGGCAGAATCCTTCTTGCAGAAAACCTCGTTACGGGTGAAAAAATACACATAGAACTCAAAGAGAACAGCGAGCTTGAACCTGTCGCGGATGACATGATCATGTGCCATCCAGATCTTCAAAACGGAAAGAAACTTGTCGCCAAAGACGCAGAGGATGGATGGTTTATAAGGGTCGACCATATAAAAGAATACGGCACAGATACGTTCCTTGAAAAACTGACGGTCCATCCCCCTGAGGATCTGATATTTCTCAATATCGACGCAGCTCCAGGTTCAACGGCTCTCATCTGGGAACACATCATGGATGAGCCGGGTAAACCCTGCCCGAACCCCAGGATAGTCATGCCAAAGAAAGCGATGCCACATGCAGTGAACACTCCGGTTGAAGTCGATATAAGAAGCTTCGGAGTCAGAACTCCTCCATGCACGAAGGAAAAGCCCTCATATGGCATTGTCGGGTTTATGCAGATCTTGCCACCAGCTATTGCATGGCTTTGGAGACTTGTTGCACCGAGAGGCCACGCAAATCCAAGCATCACGGACACAAAAGGAATGTCCAGTGAGGGTGTGGGATCGTTCTGGCCCTTTGCGACTGGAAAGATGGTGAGACTTGCGAATCTACTCTTAGAACAGATCCTCTCAACCCCTGAAACCAAGTACATCCTCGTCCCCAATCAGCACATAGGAGCCTACAGAGTAGGTTTTGTGCCCGAATGGATTGCCAGAGAGTATCTCGCCAGAAGAGGCATAGCGTGGTTCAGACCCGAACAGCTTGAACCGTCCAGATCTCCAATACTCGGCTTCACTCCCAAAAGGATAAAAATAGACGGAATGCCGATACCAAAGGAACTCATGCATCCCAACCTCCAACCAGAAGTAGGAGAAGAAGCTTATGAAGAAGGCGAGAAGATCCTTGTAGACTTTTTCAAGAGTGAACTGAAAAAGTTCCTGAAAGACGATTTGCACCCTCTTGGAAAAAAGATCATCCAGTGCTGTCTCGACGATGGAAGCATTTCCGACTATCTAAGCCTGATTCCCATGACCTGAATGCAATCCGTTCGTTTTCTATCCCTGGTGCTCTTTGATGCCGCGATCCCAGGCGGTTTCGGCTGTTTTCGTTTTCTCGCAGGATTTGAGGTTGTCTTTGAATAAAAGAGTGAATTGACTGCCTTTATCCAACTCGCTTTCAAGAAGTATCTCAAAACCCAGGACTTTACTGAGCTCCTTTGCTATGGAAAGGCCAACGCCATGGCCTTTGCTTTGAGCCTGAGCGGAAGCTGTTGCGCCTTTGTAAAATCGCTCGAAGATCTTTTCCTGTTCTTCTTCTAGAATGCCAGCTCCATAATCTTTAACGGTGACCCCGTTTTTGTGCAGTATGACTTCCACGTCGGAAGAAGTGTGTTTTATAGCGTTGTCAATGAAAGTGTTCAGGATTATTGACAGATGATGCGGAGATGTTTCCACAAAAGGTTCGCACTCTACGATCAACCTGATGTTTCTTTCAGGATTTCTCGTTCTGTGAAGCTCCACAAGCTTTTTCGCTATATCCAGAACGGAAACGATCTCTGTCGGAACAGGTTCTGCCCGAGCGCTTGTTAGAAGCGCTTCAACGAGATCGTTCATCTGCTCGGCAGTCTCAACGATAGCGTCAAGCGACTCTTTCAGGATTTCAGGTTTTGAATTCCCCCATCTCTTGAGCATTTTAGAGTATCCCAGTATGGTGGTTATGGGGGTTCGCAATTCGTGCGACACGTTGGAAACAAATCGTTCCTGCGATCTGTAGGCTTCCTCTATTCGTCCAAGCATCGCGTTTATTTCATCAACGAGCTCCCTTATCTCGTCCTTCGAATCCGGTTGCGTCAACCTGTAATCGAGTCTCTCTTTCGAGATCGATCTCAACTCAGCCACCATTTTTCGTACAGGTCTTAAAGCGTAAGAGGATATGGTATAGGCCAGTATGGAAGACATCGATCCTATCACCAAGATCACAACGATAACAAGCTGGAACGCTCTATCTATGGAATCCATAAGGGCTGTTATATCCTTCGCCACCACAAGAATTCCCTGCTCTGGCATCAGCACTGTTTCAACTATGAAGTGTCTGCCGTTTTTTTCAACGCGATTCTTTGTTCCGTCGAGTACTCCTATGTCATAGGGATCCCAAAGGACTTCTACTCCCTCGTTATCCACCCGAGCGATGTATATATCGCGCAAACCGACTAATATCTGGGCCGAGTAAAGACGCATACCCATCATACCGAAGCGGCTCACAGCGGTTGTCGCCTGACGTAGCTTTCCCAGCAGCTCTCGGCGCTGGTCTTCGATTAGAAAGTTTCCGATGAAGGAGTAAACGATCCACACGCTCACCGACGCGACAAGAAGCAGCGTGAGGGTGTTGATAAGTGTGAGTTTCCACGTGATTTTCAAGCGTCATCGCTCCTTAAGACATAACCGACGCCTCTAACGGTCTTAAGTCTCCAGGATTCACCGCCGAGCTTTTTGCGCAGGTAGTTCACATAAACTTCCACCACGTTCGTTCCTCCGTAAAAATCGCTTCCCCACACCGCATCGAGAATACGCTCCTTGCTCAAAACGGTATCCGCATTTCTCGCAAGATATACCAGAAGTTCGAATTCGGTTTTTGAAAGCTCTACCTCTTCGCCGTTAACAACAACTTTTCGACTTGCGAGATCGATATTTATGTTGCCAACTTCGATGACATCGTGACTTCTCAATCTGGAGCGTCTTGCGACGGCGTTTATCCGCGCCAGCAGTTCCTCTATATCAAAGGGCTTCACCACATAGTCATCCGCGCCGCTTTCGAAGCCTTCAAGCTTGTTCTTCTTTTCGCCCAGTGCGGTAACCATGATTATTCCAACATCCTCTCTCCTTTCCCTTATTCGTCTGGTGAACTCCACCCCGTCTATACCCGGGACCATTATGTCCACAAGCACCACATCTGGCTGAAATTCTTCAACCACCACCAGCGCGTCGTAGCCATCGCTCACCGTCCTGACATCGAAACCTTCATGAGTGAGCTCCAACTCAAGAAATCTCGCTATTTTCGGATCGTCTTCGAGAACCAGCACTTTCATTTTAGATACCTCCTGTCAGCAGAGATTCTAACACTGGATCCTTAGAAAAAGCTTATAATATACTCACGCACAGCGACGGGAGGTGTCACGAAAATTGTTAAAAGAAGTGGTGAAGGAGAAGGTTCTAATACTCGATGGGGCGTACGGTACGGAATTTTACAGGCGCGGATACCGTGGAGAGGTACCAGCGGATGTACTTAATATAGAAGATCCCGAAATGGTGTTGACACTTCAAAAGGAATACGTTGAAGCTGGAGCCGACATCCTGCTCACCAACACATTCAATTCGAATCCCCTGAAAATGAAAAAGTTTGGTTTCGATCTTTCCGACGTTGAGAAATTTATAAAATCGGGGGTTGAAATCGCTTCGAAAGCTTCGGCAGGGAAAACCTTTATTTTGGGGGATATCGGTCCCACAGGTGAATTTCTCGAGCCTGTAGGAAAGGCATCCCACGACGAGATATATGAAGCCTTCAGATTCCAGGCTAAAACGCTTATAGAAAGCGGTGTGGATGGAATAATCCTGGAAACCTTCAGCGATATTCTCGAACTGAAGATCGCTGTAAGAGCTGTCAGGGCGATTTCACCTGACATCTTTCTCATAGCCCATCTGACGTTTGACGAAAGCGGAAGAACACTTACTGGTAGTGATCCTTCGGTCTTCGCCTCTGTGTTCCAGGATCTTCCAGTCGACGCCCTTGGAATGAACTGTCAGCTGGTGCCGGAGAAACTCCTACCGATCTTTCAGGAGCTTGCTGGGCAGACGGACAAATTTTTGGTGGTGGAACCTGAAGGAGGCAGTAAAGATTTGAGCGTCGGTCCCGACGAGTTCGCAAGCTACGCGGAATCGTTCTGGGAGTCCGGCGTCAACATAATCGGAGGTTGTTGTGGTACCACCCCGGAACATATAAAAGCACTGAAACTCAGGCTTGGAGAACGAAAGCACCTTTCCCGAGAACTAACAAAGACCGTATCCGATACACTTGCGGGAGTTCAAAGTATTGTGGTTGTCTCACAACCGCTGGCCATAGGTGAACGCTTCAATCCTTCAGGAAGAAAGAAACTGAGAAACGCGATTGAAAAGAAAGACCTTGAATATGCTCTCGATTTACTTCGAAAGCAATTGGATGCGGGCGCTGATATAGTGGACGTGAATTTTGGCGTTGAACAGCTTGTCGATCCCCAATTCGCCAAAAAAGTTGTTCTCAGGGCGAGTTATGAGCTTGGCGCCGTGCTGTCGCTGGATGTTCAAAATCCGGAGTTTCTTGAAGAATTGCTGAAAGTTTATCCGGGAAGAGCTATAATCAACTCCTCGACGGCTAAAGACGAAGATTTGAAAGTAAAGGTAGAGCTGGCTAAGGAGTACGGAGGTCTGCTGGTTCTTCTGCCCATGAAAGAGAAAATTCCGCGAACTTCCCAAGAACGCCTCGAGATCGCGTTTGAAGCATTGAAAAAAGCCGAAGAAATTGGGCTTGAAAAGTCGCGAATCATACTCGATCCCCTGGTTCTACCACTGGGCGCTGGCAACAACCCGAAAGTGACGCTGGAAACGCTGGAGCTCCTTAAAAAGAAGGGATTCCGTACGACCGCCGGAATCTCCAACGTATCCTTCGGATTGCCCGATAGAAGCGCAACGAATGCTGCTTTTCTTGTCATGTCCATGTTGAAAGGGCTGGATCTGCCCATTATAGACGTACTCGACGAAACCGTTTTTTCGATGTTCAAAGCTTCGAAGACTCTTCTTTACGGGATTTCATCATTGAGTGGACCTCAACCGCTTGTAGATGGCGAAGATCTCGTGGAATTGATGATAAAGGGACGCGAGACTGAAGTTAAGGAAATGGTGGAGAAAGCGCTGGAAACGATGGAAGCAATGGATGTTCTTGAAAAGATTTTGAGACCTGCGATGGAGAAAATCGGCCGGCTCTATGAAGAAAGGAAAATATATCTTCCTCACCTTTTGCTTGCCGCACAAGTCGCAAAGAGAGCCTTTGCTATTCCTCTGAACATGCTCGAAAGTTCGGAAGGTTCAGGAAAAACCTTTGTTATAGCGACGGTAAAAGGCGACATACACGATATAGGAAAGGGTATTGTGGCGGCAGTTGTCAGGGGAAGTGGATACCGGGTTCTGGATCTTGGTACGGACGTACCCAGCGAAAAGATCGTGGAGGTTGTGGAAGAAGAAAAACCTCTTGCAATAGGTCTTTCAGCGATGATGACCACCACTGTTGGACGGATAGGAGAGGTGGTGGAACTCCTAAAAAAGAAAGGCTTGAAGGTACCTGTTCTGGCGGGTGGAGCGTCCGTGAACGAAAAGATCGCGGAAAAGTTGGGGGTGGACTACTACTGCCGGAACGCTTCCGACGCCGTCAAAGTGCTTTCAACTCTGAGAAACAGCGTTCAGTGATCTGTGAGAGAAGTTAAAAGATCATCGGACGCTTTTTTTAGAAGATCCATGAGCTCACGGGCATTTTCTTGAGAATCGGCTTTTGTCATCAAATAAAGTTTCAGTTTTGGTTCGGTGCCGGAGGGTCTGATAAAGATCTTTCCAGTCTCGGTTATTAAGAGCAGTGTTTCGTTGGGGATCACATCACCGGACTCTTGTGAATAGTCCCTGAATTCCTTGAGCTTGAGGTGTCCAACAGATTCCGGAGGATTTTTCTGGAGTCTTTCGTATATCTGCCTCGCAACTACGGGTGATTCAAAAGAAATGTTGATAAGGCGCTCCATATAATAACCATATTTTCGATAGAGTCCCTCTAACCTTTCAAGTACACTTCCCTGGGAAATCAGGCTCGCTATGAGACACGAACCGATAACCGCATCCTTATCTTTGACGAAATCGCCAGCCAGGTAACCACAGCTCTCTTCGAAGGCAAAAAGAAATCCCTTATTGCCCTGGGTCTCCCTGCGATGTATGAGATCGCCGATGTATTTGAAACCCGTAGGTGTTTGAAGAAGTTCCACGTTGTGTTCCTCACACATCGGTACAACCATATCTGTGCTCACGATGGTCTTTACGAGATAAGGATTTTCAAGCCTTCGCTTCTCCATGGAGAGATCAGAAAGGAGAACACCTACCTGATTACCCGTTAAACGCGTGATTTCGCCTTGCTCCATCAACACAAACCCCACACGGTCGGCATCGGGATCAGTGGCAATGCCGTAAGAAATGTTCTCCTCTCTCATTTTTGTGACTAAAAGATGAAGCGCTTCGTCATCTTCGGGATTTGGCGATTTCGTTGTTGCAAAGGTTCCATCCCAGCTGGTCTGTTCTCTTACCGTGCGCACTGAAACTCCCAACTTGTTCAAAATTGTGTCCACGACTCCATACCCAGTACCATGAAGAGGAGAATAGGCAAGTTCGATCCCTTCTTTCACACCGTATTCTTCCATCAGATTCACAACGGATTCAATATAACGGTCGATCACTTCATCTGGCACGATGTTATGTTTACAGGAGTTTCCAAATGGAGGGACTTGCGTTATTTTAGAAAGATGAGTGGAGATTTTCTCGGTAACGTCGGGCAGCGCCTGTGCTCCGCTGGAGGTGTACACCTTGTAGCCGTTGTACTCTGGAGGATTGTGGCTCGCCGTTATCACGATTCCAGCATCCGCTTTCAGATACCTAACAGCGAACGAAAGGAGTGGTGTAGGTATAGGCCTGTCAAAGATAAAAGCATTTATATTATTACTCGAAAATACCGAAGCGGTAATTTGAGCGAATTTTCTCGAGTTACGTCTTGTATCGTAGGCTATAACCACCGATTTTCCACCCTCATCTTTCATCCATCGGGAAACAGCCTCACTGGCTCTGGCCACCATCGCTTCGTCGAATTCTCCTGGTTTCATTACTCCTCTTATCCCGCCTGTACCAAAAAGTATCACAGAACCACCCCCAGTTCTTGCATTCAACTTAGTCATCTGAGTTTTTTGAGAACGCGCTTTTTAGTATATCCCATTTTCCGCGGTGAAAACAATTATACAATCTGAACGCTCCTCTTCACATTCCTGTGTTATTCTAAATTCAAACAGGTATCGGGAAAATTCAAAAGGAGGGAGACAGGCATGGATTTCAAGAAGAAAGAACCAGGTATTCCCGCGGGTATTTCTAACCGCCATGTTCACCTTTCTAAGGAAGACCTCGAAGCTCTCTTCGGAGAAGGGTATGAGCTGACACCGATAAAGGATCTTGGGCAACCCGGACAGTATGCTGCCCAGGAATGCGTTACAATCGTCGGACCAAAGGGCGCTATAGAAAAGGTGCGTGTCCTCGGACCAGTGAGAAGCAAAACCCAGGTTGAGATTTCGAGAACGGACGCCTTCAAACTCGGGCTCAACCCGCCCGTGAGAGATTCAGGCGATCTTGATGGAACTCCCGGGATAGTTATCGTCGGGCCAAAAGGTGCGGTCATCAAATCGGAAGGAGTTATACTCGCGAAGCGCCACATTCACATGACGCCGCAGGATGCGGAGACATATGGTGTGAAAGATAAAGATATCGTTAAGGTCCTCGTCGACCAGGGAGATAGAAAGCTCATCTTCGATGATGTATTGGTTCGAGTGAGTCCTAAATACGCTCTGGAGTTTCACGTGGACACGGACGAGGGCAACGCAGCGCTTTTGAAGAACGGAGATCTCGTCTGGATGGTTGAGGAGTAAGGTAATATACTTCTGTCTGTGCGATCAGGGGAAGGCCTTGTCCTTCCCTTTGATTTAGATTAAAGACTGGGGCAGGTGAAAAGTATGGATTTGAAAGAGCTGGGCATGCAGAAACTTCTATGGGCGAAAAAGTACATGAAGCTTTTGAAGTCTTTTGAGGAGGAATTGAAAGAGCGTTCAACGCTCGAAGGTGTAAGAGTTGTTGTTTCCGTACATCTTGAAGCCAAAACCGCGAACCTTGCGTGGACCTTACATCGTCTTGGCGCTGACGTGGTTGCCACAGGAAGCAATCCACTATCCACTCAGGATGAGATCGTGGAGGCTTTGAAGGAACAGGGCGTGAAAGTTTCGGCGTGGCACACGCACAGTATGGATGAATACATGGAACAGCTTAACAGGGCGCTGAACCACAGACCACAGTTGATCATCGACGATGGTGCGGATCTTTCTGTTCTGGTTCACACAGAGCGAAAAGAAGTGCTGCAGGAACTGGTGGGTATAAGCGAGGAAACCACCACGGGGGTAAGAAGAGACAGAGCACTTGAGAAAGATGGTATTCTCCAGGTACCCGTTATTGCTGTCAACGACTCGAAGATGAAGTATTTATTTGACAACCGCTACGGTACGGGGCAGTCCACCTGGGATGGAATCATTCGCAACACCAACATCACGGTTGCTGGAAAGACCGTTGTCGTGGCTGGATACGGCTGGTGCGGCCGCGGAGTCGCGATGAGAGCCCGCGGGCTTGGCGCTCGAGTTGTAGTGACGGAGGTGGACCCCGTCAAAGCAGCGGAGGCGGTTATGGACGGCTTCCAGGTTATGAGAATGGACGATGCCGCCTCTCTTGGAGATATATTCGTAACAACCACGGGCGGTAAAGACGTCATAACAAAACGCCACTTCGAAAAGATGAAAGACGGAGCCATACTGGCAAACGCTGGGCACTTCAATGTGGAAATATCGGTGGAAGACCTCGAAAGCTTAGCCAGCAAATCCTACACTTCGCGACCAAATGTGACCACCTATGTGTTAAGCGATGGAAGAGAGATCCACTTACTTGCTGAAGGAAGGCTCGTCAACCTTGCCGCTGCTGATGGTCATCCAATAGAGATAATGGATCTCTCGTTCTCACTACAGCTTCTCAGCGCGGTTTATCTTTGGGAAAACAAAGGCAAGCTGGAACCGAAGGTGCATACACTGCCGAATTCGATAGACGAAAAGGTCGCGAGAAGATTTCTTGAAATCTACGGCCATGGCCTCGATGAACTGACCGAAGAACAAAAGAAATACCTCGAATCGGCTGGAGCATGAACGTTTCAAAATACAAAAGATATCTTCACTTACAATCCTTTGAAAAAATACCCATACCCTGGGATGAGATTTTTGGAAATCACCGGAAGATAACGGTAGAAATCGGTTTTGGTTCCGGTGAATACCTCTGTGCTCTCGCACAGATGTTTCCTGATAAAAATTTTGTGGGATTCGAAACTTCTCTAACTTCAGTAGAAAAAACACTTCGACGACTGGAGGAGCTCGCTCTTTCCAATGTTCGAGTGGCACGAGCGGATGGAAGGTTTGTTCTCAGAGAGCTGTTCGATGATAACTCCGTTGAAAGAGTTGTTGTTAACTTTCCCTGTCCCTGGCCAAAGAAAAGACATTCGAAAAGGCGTCTTACACGTGAGGACTTCGCCGAAACTCTCGCAGCTGTGCTGGAGCAAGAAGGCGTTTTTGAACTCGCCACAGATGTTGAATGGTTTGCACGTGAGATGATCGATGCTTTGAACGAAACACTTTCTTTTTCGTTAATTGAGTTCACAGTAAATCCCGATCGGCCGTTAAAAACGCGCTATGAAAGGAAATGGCTCGCTCAGGGAAGAGAGATATACCTGCTCAGGGCGAAAAAAATCCGGAATTTCGCCATCGAAAGGACGGTGACAGGCGAATTGCCTCACGCGAAGCTAAAAAGAGTAAACACCGATAAACTCTTCAAGATTAAGGGTCAGATCTGGCAGGAAGATGAAAAGGTGGTCGTGATAAAAGACGTGTACCAGAACCTCGATCTGGACAACTGGTTGGTGCTCACTTACAGCTCTGACGGTGATTTTCAACAGCACTATTACATCCTGATAACCAGGAAAGATGATGGATTCCTCGTGAAGCTGGACAGCACCACCGTTCCTTTCAGAACACCTGCCGTGAAATGGTCTGTTTATCGAATAGCAGAGGAAATAAGTGTCTAAGATGAAACTTCAGAAGTTTCTTCAACAGTTAGGATACGCCCGTCGAAAAGCGGGAGAACTGGTAAAAAGCGGGAAAGTAAAGGTCAACGGAAGCGTGGTCTTCGAACCCTGGTTTCTCGTAAAGCCAGGAGATCGCGTGGAAATCGGAGGAAAGGTCTATGAGCTTTCTACCAGTGAAAACAAACGATACCTTGTTTTGCACAAACCGGCGGGATATCTTACCACACGTCATGATCCTCGGGGTAGACCAACGATTTTCGACCTTATCGACGATCCCACCCTATTTCCTGTGGGAAGACTCGACAAAGATACCGAGGGGGTACTCATTCTCACAAACGATGGTGACCTTGCGAATCGTCTGATGCATCCGCGTTATCAGGTGGAAAGAATCTATCACGCGCTGGTAGTGGGAATCCCTTCCCAAAAAGATCTGAGTAAGCTGATAGAAGGAATAGAAATATGGAAAGGACAGTTCGGAAGAGCAAAAAAAACCAGGATAATCGAAAAGTTCAAAGACAAGTCTTGGGTTGAAGTAGTGATGACAGAAGGCAAAAAGCGTGAAGTAAGAAGGCTTCTGGAAGCCGTTGGACATCCGGTAATTCGCTTGATAAGGGTCGCCTATGGACCAGTGGACCTGACATTAGTGCCCGTACCTGGTATGATCGCAGAGATACCAGAAAAGATGCTGGAAGAACTTAAAAAACTTTGAGTATTTAGAACATGACTTTCATTCTGTTAGCAAACAAGAAAAAAATCAACTGTTGAGCGTCTACCAATCCTTCTTATTGCATTCATGTTAGCATGATTCCCTTCATCGTTTCAGCGAGAAGTTTTCTTAGTCGCGCTCCTTTTGATCCCTCGCAAGCACTCAAAAGCGACCGCTTCCAGAAAGAAAGTGAAGTGTGTCCCAACATGAAGTTTTCGCAGTTGCGCTCCGCTTATCTCCTCGCAAGCACTCACCAACGATCGCTACCAGAAAAATTCAACATCCTGTTTCAGCTTT
>DPRG01000016.1 GCA_003538775.1 Thermotogae bacterium | reverse complement strand
CGAAAACTTCACGCTGGAACACGCCTCACTTTCTTTCTGGTAGCGATCGTTTGTGAAGGCTTGCGAGGAAATAAGCGGAGCGCAACTGCGAAAACTTCATGTTGGAACATCCCTCTCCTTTTCTTTGCGTGGGGCGCTTTTTACTTCTTCCCGAAAACAATTCTTTGCAAGCACAAATGACAAAAACCGCTTTTTACTTCCAATCATGCAAATAATTTAAGATCAATCAATGAAAAAAGCGAATACAGCGGCAGCTGTATTCGCTTTATATCCGCTCGAAAAGCCTTGTCTATAAATCGCCTGTCAAAACTTGTTCTATTCTTTCCAGAGACCAGTCAATTTCTTCTTTTTTGATCACCAAAGGAGGTGCAAATCTTATCACCCGCTCGTGGGTCTCTTTACTCAACACTCCAAGTTCCGCAAGCCTTTCACAGAATTTTCTGGCTGAGCCGTACTCAGGTTTTATTTCAACACCAATCAAAAGTCCCTTTCCTCTGACTTCTTTCACATATTCGCTCTTTATCTTTTTGAGTTCGGATATAAAATAATCTCCGAGCTCCCTTGCCCTTTCGGGTAGCTTCTCCTCTTCCAGTACCTCTATGGCGGCTATTCCAACCGCTGAGGCTAAAGGATTACCCCCGAAGGTTGATCCATGATCGCCTGGAGTCATTACCTCCATTACCGGGTCATCCGCTAACACAGCAGAAACAGGATAAACTCCTCCACCGAGGGCCTTGCCGAGAACAAGAACATCTGGCCTGGCATCTTCCCATTGCCACGCAAAAAATTTCCCGGTTCTCCCCAGCCCGGTTTGTATCTCATCGAAAATGAGAAGAATATCGTGTTTATCGGCAATTTCCCGTAACTTTCTGAGATATCCCACAGGCGGAACAATCACTCCACCCTCTCCCTGAATGGGTTCAACGATTACAGCTATAGTTCTGTCATCGATCGCCTCTTCAACAGCTTTCGCGTCTCCATAAGGGACTATCTTGAAGCCAGGAGTGAAAGGACCGAAACCATCCTTGTATTGAGGTTCCGTTGAAAAAGAGATCACAGTGATGGTTCTGCCGTGAAAATTCCCGGAAGCCGCGATGATGTTTCCTTCATACTTTGGCACACCTTTTTTGTAATATCCCCACTTCCTGGCGATCTTGAGTGCGGTCTCTACAGCCTCTGCACCTGTGTTCATGGGTAAAACTTTATCATAACCAGCTGTTTCGGCAAGCTTTTTTTCAAAGCGACCAAGCATATCGTTGTAGAAAGCCCTCGAAGTAAGCGTGACACGTTCCAGCTGCAACCTCAATGCTCTCAAAATTTTCGGATGTCGGTGGCCATGGTTCAGCGCAGAATAAGAAGAAAGCATGTCGATATAGCGCTTACCTTCAACATCCCATACCCAGACGCCTTCGCCTCGCTCGATCACCACAGGAATCGGTTTGTAGTTATGCGCACCATAAGTATCTTCCAGCTCCATAAAGCTATGGCTCAGCACAGATATCCCCCTCCCTACGTATGAGATACTATGAAAAGCTATTAAATTAACTTTCTCTGAAATACTATAGAAGCCGCGCCTTTTATGCCGGCATCCTCTAAAAGTTGACTTTGAACAATTTCGAAAGTCCCAATGAAGGAAGGCATCACATAAAGTGGTACCTTCTCTTTAACAAGTGGGATCAACACATCAGAAGATCTCGCCAATCCACCACCAAAAACTATTAGTTGAGGATTGAAAAACTGCACATACGCTCCAACAGCTCTCGCAACTGCATGTGAAACTCTTTCCAAAACGATCTTCGCAAGCGTGTCACCTTTTCTAAAAGCTTCAAAAACATCTTCAGCTGCTATTTCATTCTTTTTCGCTAAAAATGAGTCGGGATATCTCTCGACCATTTCCGCCGCAAGCCTCGCCACCGACCTTGCACTGGCTATCGCCTCGAGACAGCCATAACTTCCACACCCACATCGCGGTCCATTGGGTTCCACGATTATGTGTCCCAGCTCTGCCCCTATGCCAAGATGCCCTGTTATCAATACGTTGTGAGAGATAACGCCTCCTCCAACACCTGTCCCAAAGGTCAACGCCACAATGTGCTCTTTGGCCTTACCGGCACCAAACCATTTTTCGCCAAGCACAAAAGCATTGGCATCGTTTTCCACATAAACCTCCAACCCCGTTTCCCTGGACAGACTTTCCGCAAGTGGGAAATCATGCCAGTCAAGGTTTGGAGAATAACGCACAAGCCCCCGATCACGATCGATCGATCCTGGACATCCTATACCAATGTATGAAACCTGAAACTCTCGTTGGGACTCCTGAAGAAGTTCATTCAAAGCTGTTACAACCTTTTCAGGATTGCCGGGGGGCGGGGTTTTGACAGAACGCTTCCATAGTATAGACCCATTTTCATCCACCACTCCAACTTTGATAAAGGTTCCTCCGAGATCAACAGCAAACACCTTCATTTTCTATCACACCTCTGCGTTTATACTTTTTAGAAGCGATTTGAATCTTTTCATAGTTTCATGAAAAACGAGTCGATCGATTATCTCATCAAGATCTCCGTCGAGTATCTCCTGCAATCTGTACGTCGTATAGTTGATTCTGTGGTCTGTGACCCGATTTTGAGGGAAGTTGTAAGTTCTTATCTTCTCGCTTCTATCGCCACTACCAATCTGTTCGCGCCTTTGTTCAACAATCATCGACTGCTGCTTCCGCCTTTCAAGCTCATATAACCTGGCTCGCAAGACCTCGAGAGCCCGCTCCTTGTTTTGGTGCTGAGAGCGTTCGCTCTGACAAGTAGCGACGATTCCCGTAGGGAGATGTGTTATGCGAACAGCCGATTCGGTTCTGTTGACATGTTGTCCACCATGACCCGACGCTCTAAAAACTTCCACTTTCAAATCCTTTGGATCAATCTTCACATCCACTTCCGTGGCCTTGGGAAGGATCGCCACAGTAGCTGTTGAGGTATGTATACGCCCCCCGCTCTCGGTAACCGGTATACGCTGAACCCTGTGAACCCCACTTTCAAATCGCAATCTGCTAAAAGCGCCTCTACCTTCGATCTCAAGAACAACGCTTTTGAAACCACCAAGATCGGACATAGAGGCTTCGACAACCCTCGCTGTCCAACCTTTTCTTTCCGCATATCTCGTATACATTCTCAACAAATCAGCTCCGAAAAGTGCCGATTCTTCTCCACCAGCTCCCGCCCGTATTTCAAGAATCACATCCCGATCTTCAAGAGCATCAGGAGGCAATATGGAACTGAAAAGTTCAAACTCCAAACGCTCCAGACGCTTTTCAAGCTGGTCTATAGTTCTGTTCAGCTCATCCAGCTGATCCGGCTCGATCTCATCGATCATGGACTTCCATTCGTCTAATTCCCTCTGGATTTTCTTTTTTTCTTCGTAAAGTCTAAGGGTTTCATCAATTCGTGCGATCTCACGTCCTATATCTGCTATCTCCTGGGAATCGAAATCACCATCTGCAATCCTTTTTTCGAGATCACGCTTTCTCAAAACCAGTGAATGTATGATCTTTTCAAGTTCCTGTTCTACCATATTAGATAACTCCAGCTCTCCTCTGTAGATAATCGAGGTTTCTGGCAAAGAGTTTCAGATTTTCCTTGCTTATCAAACCCCGCCTATAAGCGTCAAAGAGAGCATCGTCGAAGGTAACCATTCCCATTCTTCCGCTTGCCTGCATGATCGACTCGATCTGATGAAATTTCATCTCTCTCACCAGGTTTTTAATCGCGTTGTTTGCTATCAGTATTTCAAGAACCGCGACTCTTCCCGGCATGTCAGCTCGTGGAACAAGCCGTTGATAGACTATCCCCACCAGTGTATTCGCAAGCTGAACGGCTATCTGATTCTGTTGATGTGGTGGAAACGCACCTATTATTCTTTCCGGCGTCTGCGGAGCAGAATTGGTATGAACTGTAGCAAACACAAGATGTCCCGTTTCAGCAGCTGTGAGCGCAAGCTCCATAGTTTCAAGATCTCTCATTTCTCCTACAAGTATCACGTCTGGGTCCTGTCTCAGCGCGTATTTCAACCCATCGGCAAAAGATTCGGTATCCTGCCCCACTTCTCTTTGATGGATCAATGCAACCTTATTGTCGTGTATGTACTCGATTGGATCTTCAATAGTCAGTATGTGAACGGGTTTTGAACTGTTGATGTAATCAATCATCGCCGCGAGAGTCGTTGATTTTCCGCTTCCCGTAGGACCCACGACGAGAATGAAGCCCCTGTCATGCTCACACATCTCTTTCAAGATCGATGGCAGCCCGAGATCTTCAAGTGTCTTTATTTTGCGGGGTATCATACGGAAAGCGACAGCCGGTTCGTTGCGCTCGAAATAAAGGTTGGTTCGAACACGCACTTCGTTCTTAATACTGAAGGAAAAATCCAGTTCCTTCTTTTCCATCGTTTTCATCCTCTGCTTTATACCCTTCGCTTCCATGAGATGATCTAACGATTCTGCGAGACTTTCAGAAGTCAAAGGTTCCATATCACCGAAAGGTCTTAATTCACCATGCAAACGAATGGTAGGAACTACTCCTACAGATAGATGAAGGTCGGAAGCACCCAGTTTGTAAGCTTCGTAAATCATTTCTTCAAGATCGAGCATCTTACCGCCTCCCTTTATTTTCACCTCCAGCCACGCTTAAGCCATCCTATAACTATAGGGCTGGCGATATAAAGTGATGAATAAGTACCAACAACAACCCCTACAACCAGACCAAACGCGAATGACTGGAGAACCTTACCTGAAAAGAGAAGCAACGCAAGCACGACGATGAATGTGGTGATACTCGTGTTCAACGATCGAACAATCACCTGATTGATGCTCATATTCACTATCTTCTCCGGAGAGCTTCCTCGCATCCTTCTCATGTTTTCACGTATCTTGTCATAAACGACGATGGTATCATTCAAGGAGTAACCAAGTAACGTGAGAAACGCTGCAACTGCCGGTACTCCCAGTTCTATTCCAAAGAGTGAATAGAAACCCATGGTGATCAAAAGATCGTGAACGAGGGCAACGATCGCGCCAATTCCGAAAACAAATCGGAATCTCAGGGTCACATAACCCAGAATCAAAACCACGGCGAGCACAACAGCCCACCAGGTTCCACTTCTTATTTCAAGCGCCGCTGCTCCCGAAACCGCCGTGAAAGAAACTTCCATATCAGCATTCTTAGCATTTTTAAACCATTCGTTCAAATGTGAAACAAGAGCCTGTTTGACATCGGGATCGGTGAAAAAGGTGGATATCACCACTGAGAATTTGGAAATGTTCGTATCTTCTCCCACACTCTGCTGACGACTTATCAAAGCCGCCTCGAAAGCAGGATCGTACTCTGCAAGAGCCTTTCTCAAATCCGCTACTTCTACATTCTCTGCCTTAACAATGACGGTAAGTTCCGTTCCACCGGAGAAGTCAACACCCAGCCTGAAGCCCTTCGCAAATATAACAACCAGAGAGAAGATCATCAGGGCAATCGAAATCGATATGAATATCCTCCGTTTTCCCACGAAATCTATCTCTCTCATGCGCTGGCACCTCGCTTTTTGGGAAGATATCTTGAAACGTTTATCAACGGTGCTAAACCATCAAGCATTGATCTGGAAACCACAAGGTTGGTGAACATGCTGCCAAGGATACCGAAGGTGAGAGTCACAGCGAAGCCTCGAATGGTACCTGTACCAAAGTAGAAAAGCACCCCAGCAGCGATCAAGGTCGTTATGTTGGCATCCAGTATCGTCACGAGAGCTTTTGAAAAACCGTCCCTTATCGCCGCGTGGATTGTCTTCCCCGCTCTGAGCTCTTCTTTTATACGCTCGTATATGATTATGTTTCCATCCACACCTGCACCAAAGGTCAGTATGATACCCCCAATACCTGGAAGGGTGAGAATCGAACGTGTTGCAGCAAGAAAAGCCAGCAAAACCAGCATGTTGTACAGGAGAGCTATATCAGCCACTATTCCCATGGATCCATACGTTACTATCATGTAGATCATAACCGCTACTCCACCCACTATGGCAGCTATAAAGCTTGCTCTTAAAACGTCACGTCCCAATGTGGGACCTACAACCGCTTCTTCGTACTTTTCAAGATCAACCGGAAGATTGCCGCTTTTTATTAAAATGGCAACCTCCTGAGCCCTTTGAAGGTTGGTAATACCTTCAATCACAGCCTTACCATCGGTTATGGCATCCCTAACCACAGGGGCTATGATGACTTTATTATCAAGAACAATCGCGATCCTTCGACCTATATAAGCCCTTGTAATAGCGGCGAATCTATCCCCACCTTCGCCGTTAAAGACCAGATGGACCAGGTATCCTCCTTTCTGCGTGTCAACAGCAGCCCTTGCATCAATCACATAAGAACCATCAAGCTCATACTCTCGTGCTCCAACTTTCATTTTGGGATTAACCAGATACCACGTGTTGGGATCATTCATATCCCTCAGCCACTGAGCATCACGTGCAGTCAAAGGTTTGCTGATAGGCTGTCTGTCAGTAGTCTGCACTTCCACAACCTCGCCGAAGAAGAGTCGTCCGCGCTGACCTATCAACCTCTCCGCTTCGGCGGTATCACTTACTCCAGGGATTTCCACACGGATCTTCATATTTTCGGCTGCACCCACGCGGCGCACCTGTGCTTCAGTGTAGCCAGCCGCGTCAAGCCTCTTCCTCAAAACGTAAATAACCTGTTGAGCTATCTGGGCAACATTCTGACTCTGGGACTCGTCAACCTTCATTATGTAATCCAGCCTCGCGCCTCCACTAAGATCGAGCCCCAGCTTGATATTTTGAAAGATTTTTCCAAAACCTTCGACGTTGCGAGCTCCCGGCAAAGGTAAGATGAGAAGCAAAAGTGATGCGAGAAGAACCGCAAGTATGAATATCAAACGTACTCTGGCAGGATTCATGTGGTTCCACTCCTTTCTCCAAAATGCTTTTTATTCAGCTTTCTTCAGTTGAATTTTCCTGTCCAGAAACTTCCTGAGAACCTCGCGAAACCACACCCGCTATGGAAGCCTTTCGGACTTCGAGCTCTGTAACATTCGCCGATTTTATCTTCAATGTGTCTTTCCTAACGTCTATAACCTTACCCACCACACCACCAATAGTCACAACAACGTCTCCACGTTTTATGGACTCCACCATCTGTCTGTGCTGCTTTTCTCTTCGTCTCTGAGGAAGTATGGCTATGAAATAAAACAGGGCGAAAATGGCGATGAGCATTCCAAAAAGTCCACCTGTACCAGTTGTTGAAGGTGTAGTCTGTGCCGGAGCCGATGGATCGGCAAAGAATATGTTCACTCTGATCTCCTCCTTTTTCAAATTACTCCATTGACAATACCTCAAAGGATTCTATCACAAAACGAAAGGGTGTGAAAAGGATACAGGAACTGGTACGTGGGGGATAAAAGGTGGTAGAAAAGATGGTGCCCCCGGGAGGAATCGAACCTCCATTTGCGGATTAGGAATCCGCCGTTCTATCCGTTGAACTACGGGGGCGGGCTGGTGCCGAGGGCGGGATTTGAACCCGCACGGGCGAATGCCCACATGATCCTGAGTCATGCGCGTCTGCCAATTCCGCCACCTCGGCATGCGCTCACGTTCTGATAGATATTATAATGGGTAAAGACCGAAAAACTGTTACAGTTCGGTTAAACAAAGGAGTGATGATTCTTGGGTTCTAAAAAGGAATTGAAAAAGCTTCTATTATCTATTGACGGTCAGGGGTACAGAGCGTACAAAAAGCTTTCTGGTCAAAGCTACGATTTTGAGGACTACGTGGTAAGCGTGAAGCGTGTACAGGGAGACCCCTTCGCCACACCTTCGATAATACACGTCAGGGTGAAAAACTGGTTGCCAGTGCAAGTTTTAAAAACCAGAAGTCGAAGAATAGGGATTGAAGATCTCATTTCGAGAAAAGCCTGGAAGATCTGTCAAAAAGTTTCGAGAAAACGCGGAACAGGAAAAAGCGGCTTCATATACTTCCCCTCTCCAGGTCAAGAAATACTGGAACGCACCTCGGTACGAATAAAAGAAGATTTCATTGAACTCCGCCTTTTCTTCGGTTTGCCTGCTCATGGACGTCGAATCGACGCATCCCAGGCCTGGAACATGTTCGAATCGGCTTTAAAAGAAGTAACGGAAAAAAGCCTGCAATCTACGGCATATTCCCAGGAAGAGATTTTTAAAAGACAAAAACTCATGGATGATAAGGATATTATGAGGCGGCAATTAATCGAACGAGGTTTCGTATCATTCATACCTGATGGCGCAGTACTACCCAGAAGATCTGGTGTAGATCCAAGACCAATGCAGGAAGATCGAGCCATCAAATTTCGTTCACCAGAAACACTCAAAATGAGTTTAACCTTGAGCGACAGAAAGAGGATAAGCGGTATGGGAATTCCTCGAGGCGTAACTCTAATAACAGGCGGAGGATATCACGGTAAGACCACCCTTTTAGAAGCCATAATTGCAGGCGTTTATGATCATATAGAAGGAGACGGTAGAGAATATATCGTGACCGAAAAGAGCGCTTTCAACATAAGGTCGGAAGATGGTAGAAGAGTAGAGAAGGTTGATATCTCACCTTTCATCTCTCACCTTCCAACTGGCGGAAATGTGAGAGAATTTTCCACTGAAGACGCCTCAGGTTCCACCTCGATGGCCGCGAATCTCATCGAAGCGATGGAAGCTGGCTCTACTCTTTTTCTTATAGATGAAGATACAGCAGCCACGAATTTCATGATAAGAGACGCTCGTATGCAAGCTTTGATTCCGAGAAGTTCCGAACCCATTATTCCTCTCATCGATAGAATAAGAGAAATGACAGAAAAACTTGGCTTTTCCTTTATAGTCGTGGTTGGCGGCGCGGGAGATTACCTTGACGTTGCCGACACCGTCATAGCTATGGAAAACTTTCTTCCTAAAGATGTAACAGAAAAGGCCAGAGAAATCGTCTCTCTTTACCCTTCACAGAGAATAGAAGATGTTCCTGAACCAATAAAAAGACCTCGTTCACGTATCCCAGTTCCGGAATCTTTCGACCCATCAAAAGGTAAAAAGCGTGAATACACCAGACCCCTGGGAACAAATTACCTTACGCTCGGTTATGAAAAAATCGAATTGAGTGCGGTCGAAACGATCGTTTCCGAATCACAGGTTAGAGGAATCGGTCATGCCATACTCTACGCCTTAAGAAGTGGTATCATAGACGGCAAGAAAAACATGCGGGAGATAGCCGATGAAATAGAAAAACGCATAAAAAACGATTCTCTGGATCTGATACTTGGGAACGTAATAAGCCCGGATGTTGAGGAATTCAGACCTCATGACTTCATAGCAGCAGTCAACAGGTTGAGAACACTCCGGGTAAAAAAGTGAACTGATTTGATCGACTTTAGACTTTTGGTGATATAATAAGTTTGAAAGTAATGCGGAGGTGATTCAATGTTCGATAAATTTTCCGAGACCGCCGCTCAGGTGGTCGTTATGGCACAGGATGAAGCTAAGAGTCTCGGTCACTCATACGTAGGAACAGAGCACCTGCTTTTGGCCATTCTCAGGCTTAATAACGGTACTGGCGCGAAAGTGCTGAACTCCTTCGGCATGACCTATGACCTCGTTAAGAGCGAGGTCATCAGCATGGTCGGTGTTAACAGAGAGAAAATCGGTTCTTCTCCACAGATGACACCGCGAGCAAAGCGGATTCTCGAACTCGCATACGACGAAGCGAGATTCCTTGGACACGAAAAAATACTGGCTGAACACATCCTTTTAGGTATCATAAGGGAAGGGGAGGGAATAGCAGCCCACCTGATACGCCGTTTTGGTGTTAACTTGTCCCAGCTCAGAAAGAGACTCGTGGAAACTCTTTCTCCCGGAGACCAGGCCGAAGACGAAGAAAAAGAAGAAGCTCAACCCGTAACTTACTCGCAGAATCCCGTAAAACAACTTGAAGCCTTCGGGGTGGATCTGACACGCCTTGCCGCGGAAGGCAAACTGGATCCCATAATCGGCAGAGAAAAAGAAATCGAAAGAATCATACAGATATTATCCAGAAGGAAAAAGAACAATCCTGCGTTGATCGGCGAACCCGGTGTGGGTAAAACTGCCATTGTAGAAGGATTGGCACAAAAGATCGTGAACGGCGATGTTCCCGAAACGCTGAGAAACAAGATTATCTTCTCCTTAGATGTTGCCTCTCTTGTTGCGGGAACAAAGTACCGGGGAGAATTTGAAAAGCGCATGAAAAAGCTACTTCAGATAATAACGAAAAGCGGAGACATCATCGTTTTCATAGACGAAATGCATTCGATCGTCGGAGCCGGATCAGCCGAGGGCGCTGTGGACGCTGCTAACATCCTCAAGCCGGCTCTGGCAAGAGGAGAATTCAGATGTATAGGTGCCACGACACCCGACGAATATCGTAAATACATAGAAAAAGATGCTGCTCTCGAAAGAAGATTCCAGAAAATTTACGTTTCTGAACCTTCACCAGAAGAAACACTGGAGATTCTAAGGGGTTTGAAACATAAATACGAGATCCACCATCGTGTTCGGTATACCGACGAGGCGCTAAAATCAGCTGTAGATCTTTCACAAAGATATATCAGTGATCACTTCTTCCCCGACAAAGCAATCGATGTGATAGACGAAGCGGGATCACGGGCAAGACTGAAGATCCTGACTGTACCTCAGGAAATAAAAGAACTCATGAGATCCATCGAAGAGCTGAGAGCACGAAAAGAGCTGGCTGTAGCAAACCAGGACTTTGAAATGGCTGCAACATTAAGAGAGAAGGAGCTCGAAATGGAAGAAAACTACAGACAGCTTTACACCAACTGGAGAAAGGAAGCGGAAGCAGAAGTTGCTGTTGTCGATGTCGAAGACGTCGCAGAAGTCGTCTCCAGCTGGACTGGAATACCACTGAAGAAACTGGAAGAAACGGAAAGTGAAAAGCTACTTAAGCTGGAAGAAGCTCTGCACAAGCGCATAGTCGCTCAAGAAGATGCCATAAAGGCTGTCGCAAAGGCGATAAGACGCGCTCGAAGTGGAATTAAAGATCCAAGAAGGCCTGTTGGAGTCTTCATGTTCCTTGGTCCTACGGGTGTAGGGAAGACCGAGCTGGCCAAAGCCTTAGCCGAATATCTCTTCGGAGATGAAAAGGCCCTGCTCAGATTCGACATGTCAGAATACATGGAACGGTTTTCGGTTTCGAGACTAATAGGTGCACCTCCAGGATACGTGGGATATGAAGAAGGTGGAACCCTCACTGAGCAGGTGCGGCGCCGACCTTTCTCTGTGATACTCTTCGACGAGATAGAAAAAGCACATCCTGACGTGTTTAACTTGCTACTCCAGATCATGGACGACGGAAGATTAACGGACTCTCAGGGACGTGTTGTTGATTTCAGGAACACGATCATCATAATGACAAGCAATCTCGGCGGAGAGCTGATAAACAAAAGTAAACGCGCTCTTGGATTCGTAGAAACTGAAAATGCTGATCAAGACTACAAAACCATGAAAGAAACGGTTCTTTCAGAGGTAAAAAAGACGTTCAGACCGGAATTTTTGAACAGAGTGGATGAAATCGTGGTATTCCACGCTCTTGAAAAGAAGCATGTGGATCAGATCATAGATATACTCATGAGAGATATAGAATCAAGACTCCGAGAAAAGGGATTGTCGATAAAACTCTCAAAAAGCGCGAGGGAATTCCTTGTCGAAAAGGGTTACAGTCCCGTATACGGTGCGAGACCGCTCAAGCGGGCTATTCAGCAATACCTGGAGGACCCTCTCGCTGAAGCGATTATCCGTGGGGAATTTGAACCAGGTGATACCATCGTATGTTCTGCGAGGCAAGGACAGCTACGTTTTCGGAAGAAGGCATCTAAAACCAAAGCAACGGTGTAAATCCGAGAAAATCGTGCTAAAATATTGAAAATTCAAAAGATGCTTGTGGAGGAGGATGTAACGTGGAGATTCTGAAGGTGAGTTCCAATTCTAATCCAAACAAGGTTGCTGGAGCGATTGCAGGTGCGCTCAGCAAAGGTCCGGTTGTGGAAATCCAGGCTATAGGCGCTGGCGCAGTAAACCAGGCGGTAAAGGCGATAGTCATAGCCAACAGATTCCTCAGCAAACGCGGTCAAAGCCTCTACATGGTACCGGGATTCGTAGATGTAAAGGTGGACGGTGAAGAAAGGACTGGGCTTTCCTTCAAGGTGTACCTGAATGAAGGTAAGCAGTCCGGATGAAGAAACGATAAGAACTATCGCCGAAGCCTGCTTGAAAGACGATCGTCTCTTTGAAGTGGTAAAAGCACTCGCTTGTTTTTCAGAAGAAGAAAAGCGTGCATTCGCTTCGAAAATGAAGCTGTATTTCTTTGACAAGAGCGATCCCGAAAGCATGGAGGCTTTGAAGTTCTTTACGATATTGCTTGAAAATGAAAACGCGCAACTGGTTCTTGAAAAGATCAGAGGTGAACACACTTGAAACAACGTATGAATGTCGGAGGACAGGCAGTCATCGAAGGCGTGATGATGCGAGCCAACCGCACTGTCGTTTCCGTGAGAGCACCCGACGGTTCCATAAAAACAGAAGTGCTTGAAGAAGAACCTTTTATAAAGCGATCAAGGCTTTCGAAGATACCCTTCCTTCGTGGTATTGTAGTGATGATAGACGCGATTCTTACAGGATTCAAAGCCCTTGATGTGTCAGCAAGACTATCATCTACCGAAGAGGAGAATTTCACCACAAAGGATTTCGTTATATCCCTTCTTTTAGCAATACTTATCGGTATAGGAATGTTTGTACTTGGTCCTTTACTTGTAGCAAGGCTCACAGTCGGACGCGATTCTTCCCTTTTCTCTCTCATAGAAGGTTTGACACGAGGAGGAATCTTCTTAACCTATCTCTGGATCATATCGCTTTTTCGCGATGTGAAACGTCTGTTCGCCTATCACGGGGCTGAACACAAAGCGGTTTACACTTACGAAATGGGTGAAGAACTAACCGTGGACAACGCCAGCAAGTACTCCACTTTGCATCCCAGATGCGGCACCACTTTTTTAGTGGTGGTTATATTCATCTCCATTGTGGTGTTCTCCTTTGCAGATATGATTTTCGGATCGTCGACACTATCCCGAATCCTTTCAAGAATTCTTCTCATACCTCTGATAGCATCGCTTTCTTATGAAGCGCAAAAGCTGACAGCCCGTAATCCAAAGAATCTTATTTCGAGGATCTTCCTCGCGCCTGGCTTGATGACTCAGCTTATCACCACAGCTCAGCCATCGGAAGACCAGCTGGAAGTTGCCCTAACCGCTTTAAGAGCGGCTCTTGCTGACAACGAAAAAAAGGAGAACCAGAGAGATCGCCAGATAGAGGATGAACGCCCATCCACTCTGAAGGAAAGAAACGAGGTTACAGAAAGCCGAGTAAGCGGCGAGTAAAACCACTACTTTTTCCGGTGAAAAACCGCTGTCTTCGAGTGTGTAGTGTGTGTGAAGACGATCAGCATGGAACGGTGAAATACCTCTAAACAACCTTCTGAAAACTACAAAAGTGGTCTCATATGCTGGATAACCCATGAACACAGTCGCCTTCGCCAGCTCAAACGAACTAATTGACAGAGAAGAAACTGCGATTAAAAAACCCAGAAGATAACTTCCCGCGTCTCCAAGAAAGACCTTTCCCCGCTTGAAGTTAAAAAGGAGAAAACCCAAGAGCGCACCTGAAAGATAAAGGAACCACACACTGTTTGTCGTAACCCACAAAAAGATAGAGGCAACCAGTCCTACAGAACCTGCGAGTCCGTTAATACCATCAATGAAGTTAAAACCGTTCACTACCGCCACAATCCATATCACCGTCAAAACCCTTCCAAGAGTATTCGTCAAAGGAGTGCCAAAAAAGGTGAGCGTTAGATCAGAAGGGATAACGTAAAGGGAAGCGAGAAGAACCTGAACCAGGAGCTTTATCCAGTAACTGAGCTTTCTCAGATCGTCGATCGCACCGAGTGCCAAAAAGCCCAATCCGTAAATAAACAGTGGCCAATTCAGTCTATAAATGAGTAGCGTCATGAACAAAGCAGAAGCGATGGCAATTCCTCCCACATGGGGAACCGGATGAGTATGTTTTTTTCTTCCTCCCGGCTCATCGTATAGTCTGCCATTGAGGGAGAAACGCGTTGCAGCGTAACATATAACCGCAGAAATCGAAAAAGTAAGAAAAAATCCCACCATCATCATTCTTCCAGCTCAACTATATCAGGGATGTAATCCTTCAAAAACTCGGTTATCTTCTTCCTGTCTCCAGAGCGTGCAATCGCAATGGTCTTGTCTATAACATCCGACACGGTTTTTGATGGAAGAATCTCGTTCTCCACGACTTTCATTATTTTTGAGTGATCTGTGGGTTCTATTTTTTCACTACTGAGGAATAGTTCTTCCACCAGCTTTTCACCCGGTCTCATCCCGGTGTAAACGATCTTTATGTCAACATCCGGCGTATAGCCGGCAAGCCTTATCATCTCTCTGGCTATTTGCTCGATTGAAACGAGTTCTCCCATATCGAGCACGTAGAGTTCCCCATTTGAAGCATAAGCTCCTGCCTGTAAAACAAGCGAAGCGGCTTCCGGTATGGACATGAAATATCTTTTCATACGAGGGTCAGTGACTGTAACCGGGCCTCCGCGCTCTATCTGACGCGCGAACCTGGGTATAACACTGCCCCTGCTTCCGAGAACGTTACCAAAACGAACAATCGAAAAAAGACATCTGCAACGCCTTTCTTGTGCCAGTGCCCTCACATACATCTCCGCAAGACGCTTAGAAAGCCCCATCAAAGAGGAAGGTTTCACTGCTTTATCGGTCGATATCAGTATCATACGCTCAACGTCGAATTCACAGCACAGGTCCGCCACAATCCTGGTACCCCTGGCATTAACCCAGAACGCCTCAACAGGATTTTCCTCCATCAACGGAACATGCTTGTGAGCCGCCGCATGGAAAACAATCTGAGGATGATACCTTTCAAACACTTCGCGCATACGCTCCTCGTTAGAAACATCAGCTATAACCCTGCTCATTCGGAGATCCGGATGATCATGGAGGAGCTCTTCGTGAATCGAGAATATGGAGTTCTCACCTCTTCCAAGAAGAATGAGATGACCTGGGCCAAATCGGGCAATCTGCCTGCAAAGTTCCGCACCAATACTCCCTCCTGCACCTGTTACCATAACGGTTTTCGATCTTATGTATTCAGCGATTGATTGAGAGTCTATTTTGACCTCTTCCCTACCGAGTAGATCCTGGATGGAAACATCCCTAAGAAGGTCTATCGAAGGCTTTGTTCCTATAATTTCATGCAGAGCAGGGAGAGTTCGAAGACGCACCCTGGATGTATCTATATAGGATAATATGCGTTTCATCTGATCCTTCGTTGCTGAAGGTATGGCTACAATTACCTCATCCACCCCATACTTCTCCACCAGATTCATGATCGACGATATGGGCCCGTACACCGGAATTCCTCTAACCGTTCGGCCGATCTTGCGGGGTGAATCATCAACAAACCCCACAACCTTTCCAAGCTCCGGCCGCCTTTGAAATTCTTCAAGGAGCATTACACCAGCTTCACCTGCTCCTATGATCATCACACTCTTTTGCGACGGAATCCCGCGCTTTGAGGCCTCTCTTGATCTGGACCATGCCCAGAAAAGACGGCTACCAATCAGAAGCACCAGGCTCGCGAGAGCCATCATTGCTCCTACGGACCTGGGCAAAACCGCTCCCCTGTATATGTAAAAAGTCGTCACATGAACAAGATATGCCAGAAAAACTGCCCGCGCGATTCTGAACATGTCTTTCGCGTCGGCGTAAGCCCAGACAACCCTGTAGATGCCATTGAAAAGATACGAAAGGGCGTAAATCGCAACACCCACAATTACCGGAGGAAGATATTTTACGATGGAAAACCTATCGAAGCCAAATCTGAAAAAAAGTGCGGCCAGTCCAGCCGTTAATGTCAAAGAAAGATCGATAAGGAAAAGAAGGAGTTTTCTTCTTCGTAGCATGCAGTTCACCACCGGGTCGTGATCTGAAGCTTCGACTCCGGAACTATTCCATAACGTCTCAACGTTTCTCGCACATCTTTTCTCGTGTAGATTCTAACCAGTTGAATCAGATTGTTCGATAGAAGTCTGTATGTTGGATAGAGTTTTTCGAAGTCTTCAAAGCTCATCACCTTGCCGGTGTTTTCGTCTAAAAGGTAAACTCCACTGCCCGTGAACTCTTCGGGGTGCATTAGGCTAAGCTTGTATGGTGTATCAACGATGAAGATCTCGTCGAAGTCTTCATAAATCTCTTCAAGAAGCGCCCGTTCATCCGAAGGAATGGAAGTATCGTTCAAAACGACCTTCAAACGTCGCTTCATTTTCTCAAGGATATCCTGAGCCACGCTGTAGCTAACCACCGCTGGATCGACACCTGTTGTGGATATGGGCCTTTCCACCACAAGCTTCCAGAGGTCCCTTCTTTTAAGCCGGAGTAATATGATATAGGCTTGCAGAATTAGCTTTTCATCCTCACTGAGAAGATCCAGCATCGCAGCATCACCGTTAATGAGTCTGTTCTTCACATCATCAGGTTCAGCACCAGATTCGTTTGAAAGGCGGTGCACGGCGGAATCGAAAACTATTTCTATCTCGTTTAAAATACGCTGGTCTGTCAGCTCCATAAAGGCTTCTAAATCGTGTATGCGATTCTTAAATCGGAGGGGTTCATAAGAGAGTTCGAGGATTTTCTGTATCATGAGATCTGCTGCTCTGGAAGTTTTATGAAAGTAGACATTCTTGTACATCATGAAGCGGCCGAAAAGCACCGTGTATATATCATCAATAACCTTTATGCTGTAGCATAATCTTTCAGTTCCATCATCAGCAATGGCGGCATGAGCCACAAGCCTGTCAAGGGCACCGGTACCGAAATGTCTTGTGCCACTGAAATAAGAATCTCTCAAAACAAAATCAAGTCTATCAGCTCCAAGAGGCCCCTGAACGATATTGAACTCCACCGTCGCCTCTTCTTCACCATCAAAAACTCTAACCACTTCTTCCAGAAGAGTGAATATAGCATCCATCATATCTCTGCCGGACAATTCAAGAAGCTCCTGTTCGTCTCTCAAAGCGTTCAAAACGCGTATATCTCCCGTCCAACTCAACCGTTCTTCTATCTCCTTCGGAAGGTACTCCAGTATAATCCGCCTTCGATGATCATCATGCCCTCTTTCAACTCCGGCCTTTGGAAAGGCAACCTCATCGAACTGATGACTGTACGGTCCATGCCCCACGTCATGGAGTAAACCCGCCAATCTCAGTACTCTATAACGTTTGTAATCACCAGGAAAGATACGTTCGGAATACAATCCGCAGATGTGCATGGTGCCA
>DPRG01000134.1 GCA_003538775.1 Thermotogae bacterium | reverse complement strand
CGGCGCTCCGCAAGACTGTAAAATCTCTATGCTGGAAACAGGAGAAGGTAAAGAGGCGAAATCTCACCACATCCGTGTGGCTCGGTAATTGTTTGCATAAGCGCTCACTCGGTGCTCCGCAAGACTTAGAAACCGAAATGTGTGATAAGAAGAAAGAAAAGAGATTCCAAGGCCGTTAATCAGATCGTTTCAATAAAGTACTGAAACAAGGGGTTTAATCTCCGAGCGAGTCGTTTTGCGGATGCGAAAGGATACAAGAGGGTTTGAAATATACGATTGGATAAGTTTTTGCATCCATCGTTTGAAAGATTGAACATGCTCCTGCTTCTTGATTTTTCGAACACACTCGAAGATACTTGACATACCAGAAGTTTCAGGCTAAAATACTCGTGCACGGAATAAAGTTATCAGCGCCCGTAGCTCAACAGGATAGAGCATCGGATTTCTAATCCGACGGTTGGGGGTTCGAGTCCCTCCGGGCGCGCCAGAGATGGTGACTGTAGCTCAGCTGGTAGAGCGCCTGACTGTGGATCAGGTGGTCGCGGGTTCGAATCCCGCCAGTCACCCCAGAAATTATGATAATTGCTACATCTTTAAACCGGCGCCCGTGGCTCAACTGGATAGAGCGTCGGACTTCGGATCCGATGGTTGGGGGTTCGAGTCCCTCCGGGCGCGCCAGTAACCTTGTTATTAAAACACTCACCACATCACATTTACAGTAAGGGAGGTCGTAGCATGGAAGTTTTGAAGGTAGCGTCGAATTCGAAACCCAACGCGGTAGCTGGTGCACTTGCTGGCGTCATTCGTGAACATGGCAAGGCTGAGCTTCAGACCATTGGAGCAGGGGCTGTCAATCAAGCAGTCAAAGCCATAGCCATAGCAAGGGGTTATCTGGCGCCCAGCGGTGTGGACCTTGTTTGCGTTCCCGCCTTCTCGGACGTGGAGATTGACGGAGAGACACGAACAGCATTGAGGTTCATCGTTCAACCCAGAGAATGAGATTTCAAGTATCCGGTTGTGCGGTTTAGACCCCGCCGAAAGGCGGGGTTTTTGATTTTTTATGATAGAATTACGATGTTCGAGGGGTGAATCATACATGAGGAAATCCATTTATCACCTATTATTCCTATACCTTTTGATTTGCTCTGAACTGATAGCTGTAGAAGTTGTGGAATATACGGTTCAGCCAGGCGATAGTGTAATAAAAATCGCCAAAGCCTTTGGAATCTCGCCCTCAGTCCTGATGGACTGGAATCCCACTTTGACAGAAAGTTTGACACTGAGAGTAGGTGATCATCTTTTCGTTCCAAAGTCCAACGTGGTGAAACACGTGGTGAAAGACGGTGAAACGCTCTGGAAAATCGCTCATATTTATTCATTAAAACTTGGCGATATTGTCAGAGCCAACGGCATCGTATCTCCGATAATACGTCCAGGAGATGTTTTGTACATACCCTGGGAGAAAATTGGCAGTATTTTAAACAACAATTCCGACATTGCATGGCCTCTTTACGGGACCATAAGCTCGGGTTTTGGGATGAGGATACATCCCATAACAGGAAAAAAGAGCTTTCATACGGGTCTGGATATAGCAGCAAATGAAGGTAGCCCTGTGCTTGCTTCCATAGATGGAATAGTGGTTTACGCTGGCTACAACGGTGGATACGGCTACATGGTGGAAATATCGAGCGGGCGCTACACAACAGTTTATGGACATCTGAGCAGAATATGCGTATATCCTGGACAGTTCGTCAAGCGTGGTTCACTTATCGGAAGAGTGGGCAGTACTGGCTTGAGTACTGGTCCTCACCTTCATTTTGAAGTGAAGGTATCGGGACAGTTACGCGACCCTCTGGCTATTCTGCCATCTCGAGATACCATGTTCGCTGAAAGCCCATACGAACCTCTTCCTATTGGAGGCCTGGACAAATCGTCCGGAGGGAACTAATTTGAAATGTAGAAAATGCGGACAAAGAGCTGTAATAAAGCTCAGACAGCATAATCTCGCTCTCTGTGAAGAACATTTCGAAGAATTTTTCCTCAATAGAGTGAAAAAAGCCATCAAAGATTACCGCCTTTTCAAGCGTCAAGACAGGCTGTTAATAGCCGTATCCGGTGGCAAGGATAGTCTTACATTGTGGCAAGTTTTATCGCGTCTGGGATACAGCGTGGATGGCTTACACATTGATCTTGGTATTGAAGGTTACTCTGCTAAGTCACGAAAGCTCACAGAGAACTTTGCTCGTAATAACGGGTATAGACTGATCATCGTCCAGGCAAAAGAGTTTCTTGAAGGCTACACAGTTCCTGAAGCCTCTCGCATACTGAGGAGAAGCCCCTGTTCCTTATGTGGACTCTTAAAACGTTATGTGATGAATAGAGTAGGCGTTGAAGAAGGTTACGATGTGCTTGTTACTGGTCACAATATGGATGACGAAGCTGCAACTCTCCTGGGCAACATTTTGACATGGCAGGAAGACTATTTGAAAAGGCAGTATCCCGTTCTTGAAAGTACCAGCGAGAAATTCCTCAAGAAGGTCAAGCCTCTGGTTTATCTAACGGAAAGAGAAGTTGCTGCTTATGCTGTGCTCAACGGTATTGACTACATCGAAGAAGAATGTCCACTCTCAAAAGGTGCGACATCTCTTGAATACAAAGAGGTGCTTAATATTCTCGAGTCGAGGCATCCGGGCACCAAACACAGATTTTTACATGAGTTTCTTCAGAAAAAGCCATTTGGTGCTCCCGAAAATCTGAATCTTACGAACTGCAGTGAGTGCGGTTTTCCCACAACTTCCACTATCTGCTCTATGTGTAGAACAAAGCGGAAGTTGAGAGGGGATTTCTTTGACGCCACGCCACCTTGAAGAACTTGGACTGTACACATGCATTGCTTTGTTGATGATAGTCGGGATTGTTACCCTGAGCGGAATAGCACCAGCTTCGACGGTCATCAAGCAGGTGATCTGGAACCTAACAGGGCTTGCTATAATCATACTTCTCAATGTCCTGGAAATAAGAGATTTCGAATATGTCGGTAAATACATATTGTGGACTTCTATTGTTGGATTATCCCTGGTTATCTTTTTCGGTCCCGAAGTTAACGGGGCGCGCCGATGGTTTCAATTCCGGTATTTTTCAATTCAACCTTCAGAGATAGCCAAAGTGGGATTTCTCCTTTCCATACCATACTGGATCGCAAAAGCCGACAAACGTTCGGTGATTAAATCCACGATCGTAACCCTTCTGATAATAGTTTTGATTCTCCTGGAACCGGATTTGGGGACTGCCGTCATGTTTATGGCATTATGGTTGATTCTGATCTTTGCAAGTGGTTATTTTGACAGGTTTGTTCTCTGGGTCATTGGTATATCCGTGGCCAGTTTTCCGATAGTCTTTTTCAAGGTGCTGAAAGATTATCAAAGAGAGAGAATTCTCGCTTTTTTCAATCCTTCGCGCTACGCTCGTGGAGCGGCCTACAACGTGATCCAATCAATGAGAGCTATAGGATCGGGAGGTATTACAGGGAAGGGTCTCGGGGGAGAAATGAGTGGAAAGGGTTACGTTCCCATGGCACAAACGGATTTCATATTTTCAGCTCTGGGTGAACAATGGGGATTTCTGGGAGTCGTTCTGATATTGGGTGTGTACACCCTGATTTTCTATCTTCTATATCGTGCGATGAAGCTCGCCCGATCCTCAGAAGAAGAGTTGATCATTATGGGAGTCACCTTGCTATTCTTCTTCCACGTCTTTGAAAACGCAGGAATGAATATGGGGGTGCTACCAGTCACCGGTATCCCGCTTCCTTTTGTGAGCTACGGTGGATCTTCAACCATCAGCTTTTCGTTTTTAATGGGTGTGGTTATGAGGATCATAGCACTTGGAACACGTGCAAAACATGTCCAAACAAAACCTTTCAAAGAAAAAAAGAGTCTATAATAATAGGAGGTAAGAAAAGATGGCCTTCTTCGATTTACCACTCGAAGAACTGAAGAAATACCGTCCGGAGCGGTACGAAGAGAAAGACTTCGATGAGTTCTGGAAAGAAACACTCGCAGAGAGTGAAAAGTTTTCCCTGGACCCCGTCTTCGAGAAGGTGGATTCTCACCTCAAAACGGTCGAAGTGTACGATGTCAACTTCTCCGGTTACAGGGGACAGAGGATCAAGGGGTGGCTCCTTGTTCCAAAAATGGAAGAAGAAAAACTCCCATGCGTTGTGCAGTACATAGGATACAACGGTGGAAGAGGATTCCCTCACGATTGGTTGTTCTGGCCTTCAATGGGTTACATTTGTTTCGTCATGGACACCCGCGGGCAGGGAAGCGGAGGGCTGAAAGGAGACACCCCCGATTACCCCGAAGGTCCCGTTGACCCTCAGTATCCGGGATTCATGACAAGAGGGATACTGTATCCCAGAACTTATTACTACAGACGCGTCTTCACAGACGCTGTCAGAGCCGTTGAAGCCGCCGCTTCTTTTCCACGGGTAGATCACGAAAGAATCGTGATAGCAGGAGGCAGTCAGGGTGGTGGGATGGCACTTGCGGTGAGTGCCCTCTCGAAGAGAGCGAAGGCTCTTCTGTGTGATGTACCGTTTCTGTGTCACTTCAGAAGGGCGGTGCAGCTTGTGGACACACATCCGTACGCGGAGATCACGAACTTTCTCAAGACCCACAGGGACAAGGAAGAGATCGTGTTCAGGACACTCTCTTATTTCGATGGAGTGAATTTCGCCGCCAGGGCGAAGATCCCGGCTCTGTTCTCCGGGGCGCTCATGGACAACGTATGTCCACCTTCAACGGTTTTTGCCGCGTACAACCACTACGCCGGACCGAAGGGGATCAGAATCTATCCCTACAACAACCACGAAGGGGGAGGTTCTTTCCAGGCGATCGAGCAGGTGAAGTTCCTGGAGAAGTTATTTGAAAAAGGCTAAAGGATAAGGAGGTGTCAAAGATGAAGAAATTACTGCTTTGTTTCCTTGTCTGCTCGTTGCTGTTTGCAAGTACCGCTTTCTCAATGAGTGAGCGTTTCAGAGGAATGGGGATGAACCCGTTAAATCTCCTCATGCCAGATGCGGAAGACGTTTACTACGTCACAACCATGAGCCAGGGAGGACTCGTTCTCGGATACCGCTACGTTAACGGTACACATCTCGGACTCGGAGGACTGAACCTCGGGCTCTTCAACCTTACAGGTGGTGTTTCACTGGATGCCACGAATACACTGTATACTTTAGGATTTGGACTTTCACTGGGGCGACTTGGTGTGGGGATTGATGTGGCTTCAGTTTCTTTCGAAACAGGAAGGGTGAGTTTGGACGGCGGCATCGCATCCAAAGAGCTTTTCGTACTTGGAAAGATCAGTTTTTCCGATGTTGCGCTAAACCCGGAAGTTGTTTTTGACGAGATAAAATCTAAGTTTGAAGCCGGGGAGTACAGATTGGATGTCACCGCCAGATTACACCTTGGCGAAACTCTCCTGCTATCAGGCAATTACTCCGAAGATAAAGTCGCCGGCGAAAAAACAACATCTGCCCTTGTAGGATTGACTCTTCCAGTGAATCACGCTTATGAAGAACCTGTATCCAGATATTATTCACGGACAAAATATCAGAAATTGCCAACAATGATAGCCGCAGTCTACGAACGTGTTGAGGATCCTGATATCACGGAGCGTATTGGTGTTGTTGCCGAGGGAATCGTTCGCCCGGCTATCGTTCTTCGCGCCGGAATATTTGCGACTAAGAACGGCGGAGATTTTTCCGGTTATGAAACCTTCCTTGGAGCCGGTTTGGTCTTTTCAAATCTTCGTGTAGATGTTGATTTAACAGGATTTTCAGGATTTGATTCTCTTGGTGTAGAGATCACCCTTGACGGAAGAAAATTCTGAATCTTAAAAAGCTCCTCCTCATGCTTAAGTCGAGGAGGAGCGTTTTTTTCACAATCAATCCAAGTTCCTGCCTCCTTGTTCTTCCTAAACAAACATTTACAGCTTTACATTGCTTTTCAACTCGGACTTTATGTACTCTTGCAGAACGTCGAAACAGGTTCTCAAGCAAATGATGCAAAGTTCTTTCAGTTTTGCGTAGCATCGAAAGTGTACTTACAAGCGATTACCATATCTTAAGTTTTTAAGCTTTTCTTTGCCTCACAAAACGCACGTGATCACACGACCTTCACGAGCGCTGAGTGAGCATCAAAACAAAGCACCCCTGGAGTCACAGGATGTGACGGAAAGCAAGTCTGTTTTTTCTGCCTTTTTCCCTAGTTCCAGCGTGGAGTTTTCGCAGTCTTGCGTAGCGCCGAAGCAAGCACTCATACAAACGATAGCCGAGCCGCAGATTTTTCGCCTTTCTCTCTTCCAAAAACGCACGTGATCACACGACCTTCACGAGCGCTG
>DPRG01000121.1 GCA_003538775.1 Thermotogae bacterium | reverse complement strand
CGCTGTTCCGACCTCGACGTCCTGTCGCAGCTTTCTGCTCGCCGCATCCGTGTGGCTCGGTACTTGTTTGCATAAGCGTTCACTCGGCGCTTCGCAAGACTTAGAAACCGAGATGTGTGATAAGGATGGAAAGGTAGAAAAACGCTCAGCGCTCGTGAAGGTCGTGTGATCCCGTGCGTTTTGTGGGAGAAGAAGGCAGAAAAACCTACGGCTCGGCGATCGTTTGTAATGAGTGCTTGCTTCGGCGCTTCGCGAGACGGTAAAAGCTCTATGCTAGAACAGAAGGAGGTAAAGAGGCAATATTTCACCGCATCCATGCGGCTCGGTAATTGTTTGCTAAACGCTTGTTCGGCGCTTCGCAAGACTTAGAAACCGAGATGTGTGATTGAAAGAAAAAAGCAAAGAACGCTCAGTGCTTGTGAGGGTCGTGTGATTCTCACGTGCGCTTGTAGGGTGAGAAGACTAAGACTTACAGTTCGGCTTTTCGCAAGACTGCGAAAACTTCACGCTGGAACTTTAAAAGGAGGATAGGTACATATTTCAAAATCCATGTAGATTGGTAATTGTTTGCGTAAGAGCTCTTTCAACGTTTCACAAAGCTTGAAAACCTAACTGTATGCTCAGGGAAAGTCACAAGAACTTTCAATCCTTGTGAAAACCATAGATGTCAAGTTTCCAAAGATGCATGAAACGGATATTTTCGGCTTGGAGAAGTAATTTTTCGTTGCTTTGCGTCACAAAGTGTCGATGAAAACTTAAAAGAAGCCTAAGAAGCGGTTAAAAAGCGCTGGGGTATACTCTTGATTGAAGGCAGTGTGGGAGGGATCTTTTTGGGCGTTACAAAGAATCCAAGAACGGTTTCTCAGATAGAGCTCGTGAAACTGAGTCGCAAGGGAGTTCGAATGGCAGAGGAAGAGTTAAAGAATCGCATGAATTCATCAAAGAGTTCAATCTCAACCCAAACTGAAGATCGCGGTTCTCGAGGTGGGGAGGAAGGGATAGCTGGTAAGAATTGAAGGATTGCCTTACGATACTGGTGAGCCGAATTTCCAGGATCGATTCATATCGATGACCTTTCAGGAGAACACGTTGTTAGTGATATATGGTCCTCATGCATCGGGTAAAACGGCCCTGTTAAGGGCTATTGCTGGATTGGATGAGGCTAAAAATTCTAATGGAATTAAAGTTTTTCTGGATGGACGTTCTATCGACAGTATTTTGAGAAAGACTGGACACTCCTCTGTTATCTATATAGACGCTTCAATGATAGATTCAATAGGGATTTTTAAGGTTAAAGAGGCGACAAAGGCGTTGAGCAGGTTTAACATTCGTAATCTTACGGAGCAAGCGTTTGATATTATCAAGCTTCTAAACCTGCAGCCTCTTTTTGATAATCCCAACAAACCCCTCGCTTCTTTTTCTTCCTCGCAACGAGCTTCTTTTCTTGTGTTGCTTGCGCTGGTCAAACCTTCAAAGATCATGATTTTTGATGGTATTTTCGATCATTTGGATGACGAGAGACTTTGTGGTCTTGTGAATATCCTTCGTGATTCGATCTCTGATAAGCTTGTGATTATTTCTACACGTCATGAACGACGTTTCCTTCATTTTGCCGACCATTTTGTTGCTTTAAAAGATGGTAAAATTGTATTCGAGGGTGATCCGAGAGACTACGTAATGGTCTCACGCTGAGTTCGTGGAAAAAATGTAATAAATAACTGAGGAGGGGAATCGATGCGGGTTGCCACTGTAACTCTGAACCCGGCACTTGATCGTCAGCTGATTGTGTCGAATTTTGAGGTTAATCAGTTGCATCGGCTTTCAGGACCTGAAAGTTCGATAATTACACCTGGAGGCAAGGGTATCAATGTAGCTATGCTACTTGACGTCCTTGAGATTCCGGTGGTTGCTATGGGGATTCTCGCCGGTTATACGGGCAGAATTCTTGAAGAGGAGTTGAGAAGGTTACACCCCCGTATAACGACAAACTTTGTTTACACGTCGGGCGAAACGCGGGAGAACATCACCATAGTGGATCCTATTAAGGATACTATAACGGAGATTAACTCGAGCGGTCCTGAAGTTGATGAAAAGACTCTTGGAATTTTTTTGAAACGTTATATCATGACCCTCTCAAGAGTCAACACGGTGGTGATCTCAGGTAGTGTTCCTCCAGGTGTAGATTCGGGTTACTGTTTGGATCTTGTAAGTCGTGCAAAACACGCTGGTAAAACCGTAGTCATGGAGGGAATCGGCAGATTTTTCGAGGAGACTATTAGGAACGTTTGTCCTCATGTGGTTCGCCCGGATCTTCGAAGGACTCAGACCATTTTCGGTCGTTCTTTAGATACATTGGATGATTACATTAAACTGGCAAGAGATTTTTTGGATTTTGGTGCCGAAGCGGTGGTGATTTCATATCATATCGTAAGCGACGTAGTGGCAACAAAGGAGGGGGTGTGGCTCTTTACGTCCAGAGAGAAGGTTGAAAAATCTCATTTGCTCGGAACAGGAGACGCTTTCGTGGCGGGGATAGTGTATGGAATCGACAAAGGGTTAAACTACTTTGATGCTCTCAGATACGGTATGGCTGCCGCTATAGCAGAAACGAAACATGTGGAAAAATCTGCTCTAAGTATTTCTGAGATTGAAAAGCATCTTGACGCCTTCGAAGTGGAGAAAAAAGCGTAACGCGGGTGGTGATGTGATGAAAGTTAAAGATGTACTGATACGTGATATATCAGCTGTTTTCGAAGATGAAACTATAGAAAATTTTGTCAGGATGTGCTCTATGCAATCGCTTTCTGGTTTGCCTGTTGTGGATGAAAACATGGTGGTAGTAGGCTATATAAGTGAGAACGATGTGATAAACGCCGCTATACCGAGTTATTTTTCATTGCTTCAATCGGTTTCGTTTTTACCGGATACTCATCAACTTGTACAGCGTTTGCAAAAGATAAAAAACGATGAAGTATCCAAATACATGAATACTCCCGCTGTTACTGTTAAAGAGGATGATACTCTGATTCACGTGGCTGATTTGATCATCAGACGCAGGTTGAAGTCTGTTCCCGTGGTCGATGATCAGGGGCGGCTTGTTGGTGTTGTAACCCGTATGAGCGTTTTGAAAGGGGCAATGGAAAAAGGTGTCTGATAGCAAAAGATTTTCTGTGATCACGCTTGGTTGCAAGGTTAACCAATACGAAGAAGAGTTGATGAAGGAACGATTGATCGAAGGAGGCTTCGTTCTGGTACGCCCGGAAGAGGCCGATGTTGTTATCTTCAATTCGTGTGCGGTTACGGAAGAAGCCTTGAGAAAGCTTCTACAGAAGATCCGTCATGTGAAGCGTTTTAATCCTTATACAAAGATAATCGTGACAGGATGTGCTGTGCAAACTGATTTTGTAAGGCTGGAGCGTTCGGGAATAGATGCCCTGGTAGGACTGGATGGGAAGAAAGATATCGATTCTGTGGTGTATGAAGTACTTGAAGGATCTAACGTTGCCTCTAATCCTATAAGACTTTCCCGAAACGAAAGGGAGAGTCTTCGAGAAGTTGTCTCGGCGAATTTCTGGGAGAAGACAAGGGCTTTTGTAAAGGTGGAAGATGGGTGTGATAGAGCTTGTACTTACTGCGCCATACGTTTAGCAAGAGGGAGCAGAATCAGGAGTAAACCCATTCCTCTGGTATTAAAAGAAGTAACGCGCCTTGTTCAAAGTGGTTTTAAGGAGATAGTCCTTATAGGAGTAAATCTTGGAAGGTACGGGAAGAACGAGAACTTCTCTTTGTCTGATCTTCTAAAGGCGTTGGTTGATCTAAATGGGGATTTCAGGATCAGATTGAGCTCCCTTAATCCAGAGGATATTACGGACGATCTGCTGGAAGTTCTTAGAGATCCGAAGATCTGTCCTCACCTTCACATATCGTTGCAGAGCGGTTCTGATTCTGTGCTTTCGAGAATGAACAGGCCTTACAGGATAGGCGATTTTATGGGGATTATGGAAAAACTCAGAAAGATCGATCCTTTATATTCTGTGAGTACCGACATAATAGTGGGATTTCCTGGAGAAACGGATGAAGAGCTTTCGGACACGTTATCTCTGTTTGAGCATGTTGATTTTTCCCGTGTTCATGTTTTCAGATTTTCCGCCAGAAAAGGCACGCCTGCGTTCAGTATGAAAGGACAGATAGATGGCTCCACTAAGAAAGCGCGAGCAAGGTTAGTAAGAGAATCCGCGAGGAACTCCGTGGCACGTTATCTTTTTCGTCATATAGGTAAAAAGAGAAAAGTGCTTGTGGAAGAAAGGAAACAGAATGCTCTTTGGGGTTATGATGAATACTATGTGAAGTGTGCCTTGCCGCTAAATGTCTCAGCTTCTGATTTTGTTGAAGTAGAAGCTACTGCTTTAGAATTTTTGGATGAGGAGGAACCATACCTTGATTGCAGGTTTTTACATGGATGGCAGGTGGGTTGAAGCAAACAAAGCATGCGTTCCAGCGACGGATAGAGGGTTTTTGTTTGGTGAAGCTGTTTTTGAAACCATGCGCACATGGAACGGAAAGCCTTTCGCTTTATCTTTACATCTTGAGAGGTTGAAAAATTCCGCCAGAGCTATAGGGTTGGATCTTCCCCTGAGTATTCCGGAGCTCAGAAAGATCCTGGAAAGTTTTCTTGAAAATGTAGGTGGAGATGTCAGCAGGATAAACTACCGTTTTCGCATCATTTTAACTACAGGAGATGGAAAAAAGCCGGCTCTTTATGTTCATGCAGAACCTTTCTCTATGCCTTCGTGGATCTATGAGGAAGGTGTAAGGGTTGGTATTTCGAAATTTCGAAGGATACCGGTTGAATCTTGTCCACCTGCTATAAAATTTCTTTCACGTCCGGATATACTTCTATCGAGGTTTTCAAAAGATGATTTTTATGATCTCATTATGTTGAATACACATGGGAACGTGGTTGAGGGCACCTTTTCGAATGTCTTTTTTGTTATTGATGGTAGGCTTGTAACTCCTGGTATTGAAAGCGGGATACTACCCGGAATAACCAGAATGGTTGTCCTCAACATGGCTAAGCGTTTGGAACTTCCAGTTGAGGAGCGACCTGTAGAGTTGTGGGAAGTTTATAGTGCGTCTGAGATGTTCCTGACCCACACCAGTGGAGGTATTGTTCCTGTTAAAAGGTTTCTGGACAAGCTGTACATAAGCACCTCGGTTAACGGTCTTACCCGTTTGTTGATGGACAATCTCGGCGATGAGATATCTTCAAATGATATGTACTGGTTGTAAAGTGGAGTGAGGAGCTTGTTGACAATAGGAGAAGTGTTCAGGGAACTGGCCAGAAGAGATCGTTTTTATGAAAAACTTCTGGTGATGAGTATCGGTAAAAAGTGGGAGGAAATCGTCGGCAAGCCCGTTGCTGAGAGATCGTGGATAGACGATTTTTCAAATGGGGTTCTTTATGTCGTTACAGACGATCCTGTGTGGCATGAAGAATTAACTTTTATGTCCAGGCATATAATCGATAGAGTCAATCGAATGCTTGGAGAGACGCTTGTGAACAAGATAGTAATCAGGAGGGTGAAAAGATGGAAAAATACGACGCCTCGAGTATAAAGATTCTTAAGGGCCTCGATGCGGTTAGAAAAAGGCCTGGAATGTACATTGGTTCAACAGGAAAAAGAGGATTGCATCATCTTGTCTATGAAATCGTTGACAACAGTATTGATGAAGCCATGGCAGGCTTTTGTACCAGGATAAAGATTGTGATCAGGCAGGATGGGAGTGTTCTTGTTGAAGATAATGGCCGGGGTATTCCTGTGGATATTCATCCCGAGGAGAAAAAGAGTGCTCTTGAGATAGTTATGACCACCCTCCACGCCGGTGGTAAGTTCTCTCACGATAGTTATAAAGTGAGCGGCGGACTTCATGGTGTGGGTTTGTCAGTGGTAAACGCTCTTTCTGAATGGATAGAGGTTTATGTTCACAGGGAAGGAAAGGTCTACCACCAGCGTTATGAAAGAGGCATACCGGTAACGCCTTTGAGAGTCCTTGGTGAGTCTCAGCGCACCGGGACCACTACTATTTTCAAACCTGATCCGGAGATTTTTACCACTCTGGAGTTTGATTTTGCGGTTTTGGATTCGAGATTCAGAGAACTGGCTTATCTCAATCCAGGACTTGAAATTGAGTTCGTTGATGAGCGTCTGGGAGAGAGCAGGATATATCGTTATGATGGTGGTATAGCGGAATTCGTCAAGCATCTTTCGAAGTCCAAAAAGCCATTACACGACCCTATACTTATTGAAGGCGAACAGGATGAAACGAAGATAACCATAGGATTTGTATACACGAAAGATTATGATTCATTGATAAAGTCGTTTGTTAACAACATCAACACCATTGAAGGCGGAACGCACGAAACAGCTTTTAAATCAGTACTCACAAGAACGGTCAACGACTATGCGCGCAAGCTGAATTTAATCAAAGAAAAGGATCTCTCACTGCAGGGGAGTGATGTGAGAGAAGGTCTCGTTGCTGTCATTTCTGTCTGGGTTAAAGAACCTCAGTTCGAAGGACAGACAAAGGCCAAGCTGGGAAATGAGGAAGTTTTTGAAGCGGTGTCCAGATTTTTCAGAGAGAAGCTTTCTGAATACTTTGAAAGGAATGAGAAAGTCGCCAGAATAATAGCTGAGAGGGCTGTAACAGCTGCCCGGGCGAGACTCGCCGCGAAAAGGGCGAGAGATCTGGTGAGACGTAAGAATGCTCTCGAGAGTACAACACTGCCAGGAAAACTGGCGGACTGTATTTCCACCGATCTTGACTCGAGTGAACTCTTCATAGTCGAAGGAGATTCTGCTGGTGGTTCGGCGAAACAAGCTCGAGACAGAAATTTCCAGGCCGTTCTTCCGCTGAGGGGAAAGATACTGAATGTTGAAAAATCCGGTCTTGACAAACTTTTGAAGAACGAACAGATCAGCGACATAATAGTAGCCATCGGTACAGGAATAGGTGATGACTTTGATCTGAGCAAGCTGCGTTATGGAAAGATAATAATCATGACTGATGCTGATGTTGATGGTGCTCATATAAGGACTTTGCTTCTGACGCTTTTCTATCGTTATATGAGGCCTCTGATCGAAAACGGATACGTGTACAGCGCTGTTCCACCCCTTTATGCTGTGAGATTTGGGAGGGAAGTACGTTACTTCTACAGTGACGAAGAACTGGAAGATTTCAGAAGAAGTATGAATGGTCAGAAGTTTGAAGTCCAGCGGTACAAGGGTCTGGGCGAAATGAACCCTTCACAGTTATGGGAGACGACTATGAATCCTCTTTCACGGAAACTTGTGAGGATTTCCATTGAAGATGCTGAGGAGGCTGATAGGGTACTATCGGTGCTTATGGGAGAGGATGTTAACGAACGAAGGACTTTCATTTTTCAGAACGCGTTGAAAGTGAGTAATCTGGATATATGAAAATGTCATGAATGGTGAGACCTTTCGATTGAGGAATGTGCTTCTATTTTTACTTTTTACAGGTTTTTCTGTGCTATTTTTTGATGTAGTGTTTTTGAGTAAATCGTTTCCCCTTGACGAAGATGTGGAGCCTCTGGATCTTTGGATATTCGATAATGGGGTGTATTATAGAGTGAATAGAGATGGTAATATTGTGGGTTCCTGGTCCGAACCTCCGGATGTGAAAGAGTGGGTCTTTTCGGATGTAGGATGGATTAAAGTTTCGAAAAGCGTTAACAGGGTATCCGAAGAGAGTATTTCGATAATGAACGAGTTGGTCCAGCTTTTTCCGGATCTTTCGAGTTATATCTCTGATATTATGATTTCAAGCAGAGTGGTATTTGCGGTGGGTAGGAAAAAGATAGAATTTGCAGATTGGAAGGTCGTCTTTGAGCATCCAAAGGCATTTCTGGATTGTGTTACCTCAGACTGGACGAATGTAAAATTGAGGATTTTAAACGATGGAAGTGTCTTGAAAGTGGGGTGGTTACATGAGTAAACGCAGTGGTAACGCGATCGTTCTGGATCTTGGAACTTCGAGTATAAAGGGGATCGCTGTGCGTAGCTCTCCTTCGGGTTTCGAAGTGCTTGGATATGCTCAGGCACAGACTCGTGGTATGGATATAACGGGCATAAAAGATGCTGTCGCGTTGAAAGAGTGTATAGAAGCTGTTTTAGATGAAATAAAATCGCAGATAGGTAGATTTGAATACGAGGAGTTAAGAGTTGCGTTTAGTGATGATACTTACGCCATATCGAGATCGAGTGAGGAGCTCTCGCTTGATTCCGAAGAACCTGTGCTTATAGATGAGAGTATATTGAATGAGTTACTTGATCGACTTGGCGTTGAAAAGGGTTTTGAGGTAAATCCAACCGCAGTTCTTCATGTTTTTCCTATACAGTATACTCTGGATGGCGTGAGGAGGGTGGTAAACCCTCTGGAGCTTGAAGCTCGAAAGCTGGCTGTTGATGCTTATACCGCAACGGTGTCTTCTGTCAAAGGCGACTCGATAAGGCAGATCCTTCAGGGGATTGTCGGAGAATTACCGATAGTTTTCTATTCTCCAGGTGTTGCTGCGGGTTACGCTACGACTACTGAGGCGGAAAGGGAGCAAGGGAGTTTTGTGATAGAAATCGGACATTCCTTTGTAACGACAACATTTTTCACAAATGGTGTTCCGGTGTTGCTGGCGGTGAGCCCGCTTGGATTCAGGTATGTTATAAAGGACGTTTCAAGGGTTTTTGGAACATCGATTCCTGAAGCTGAACGTCTTGTTAAAAATTTTGGGCATGCCGATGTCAATCCTCCAGACGCGGATGCTTCGATCGATTATTTTGGTCTGGACGGAAGGACGAGGAGAACGGTCAAAAAGAGAGAATTATCGCTGGTGATTTATGCGCGTTTGAGAGAGATTTTAAACAGGGCGCGTAAAGTAGCTTATGAGTCTTTTTCTGGCTCATCTGTTCCATTAACTGAAGGCCCTCATTCTGTTATCCTGACGGGTGGAGGGGCGAAACTCCCAGGGACGGTCGATACATCTGCAGAGGTTTTTAGAGGCTTCGTGAGAACCGGAAACGCTGAGAGTGGTTCTCATATTCCAGTGGAAGGGCCCGATAAAGTCTTGCGTGACCCTGTTTATTCGGTTTGTATAGGAACACTGACCACAGAATCTCGTAGAAGAATGGAAAAGGTGCCGATGAAGAAGAAAAAGAAGGCAGGTTTTATTGATTTTCTCCGCGAGTTATTCGGTTGGTGAAGGAGTGAAAAGTATGGGATTTGAACTTCTGAACGAGTCTAAAAGACTCCCGAAGATGAGCCCGACTATAAAGGTCATAGGAGTTGGTGGTGCGGGAAACAACGCCGTCAACAGAATGGTGGAATCAGGTATACATGGTGTTGAGTTTGTAGCAGTAAACACCGATCTTCAGGTCCTTGAAGCATGTAAAGCTGAAAAAAAGGTTCAGATTGGAAAAAACATAACGCGGGGGCTGGGTGCTGGTGGAAGACCAGACATAGGAGAGCAGGCAGCTCTTGAAAGTGAAGAGGAGATAAGAGAGGTTCTTCAAGATACGGATATGCTGTTTGTGACAGCAGGTCTTGGGGGTGGAACCGGCACTGGAGCGGCGCCGGTTATTGCCCGACTTGCTAAAGAAATTGGAGCCCTCACGGTGGCGGTCGTCACAACGCCTTTCTACTTTGAAGGAAACGCACGGTGGAGGGTAGCTATAGATGGATTGAAGAAGTTGAGAGAAAATGTTGATACGCTGATAAAGATATCGAACAACAAATTGCTTTCGGAATACGAGGCCGATCTACCTGTGGTTGAAGCTTTCATGAAAGCGGATGAGACATTGCATCAGGGTATTAAGGGAATATCGGAGCTGATAACCAAGAGAGGTTATATAAACCTCGATTTTGCAGACGTAGATTCGGTTATGCGTGGCGCTGGTGCCGCGATGCTTGGAATAGGTGTGGGCAAAGGAGAGAACAGGGCTTTCGAAGCGGCTAAAAAGGCTATGAACAGCAAGCTTCTTGAACATCCAGTGGACAACGCTTCTGCTATTATCCTTAACGTTTCTGCCCCCCGAAATGTTACCTTAAAAGAGATGCACCTGGCGGCTTCTGTGATACGCCAGAGTTGCAGTGACGATGTGGATGTGAAATTCGGTCTCATCATAGACGATTCTATCCCTGAGGATGAGATGAGAGTTACTCTCATTGCCACAGGGTATGAACTCGATGAATCTTTCTACATGAGTGAGGAGGAAATTCCGACGGTGCTCAAGCTGGGACTTGCGGATTTCATATCGAAATCATCAACATCCCAGAATTTAGAAGGGGAGAAAAACCATGGCGTTGAGGAAAACGTACAAGAGGATTGGAGATCTGCTGATTGAAAAAGGATTGATCACTCCTCAGCAGCTTGAATATGCATTGAACAAGAGGGGAGAAGAGAAGAAACCACTTGGAGAGGTTCTTGTAGATCTGGGGTTTATCACATGGGAGGATATAACTCGAGCTCTCAGCGAGCAGTACGATGTTCCTGTACTGGAGGATATCCCGGATAGAATTTCGGAAAAGGCTATTCAAATGATTCCCAGACGTCAGAGTGAAAAGCTAAGAATCGTGCCCGTCAACTACGACGAAGAAACACAAACGTTGACCGTGGTTACAGACGATGTTTTGAGGATTAACTCGGCGATTCAGGAAATAAGATTTCTCACAGGCAAGTCGCCAAAGGTGTATCTTGTTTCGCCTCCGGTTTTTCTGGATCTCTTTAAGCGAGCCTATGAAATGGAAGTTCCGCTTGATATAACTGAGCTGAAACTGGAAGTAGAACAACCGGAGAGTGCGCCTCAAATCGAAGAAGCAGAAGAGGTACTCACGGAGGCGTCACCGGCTGTTAAACTGGTTAACTTCATCATAGATAAAGCGATAGTCCAAGGTGCGAGTGACATACACATAGAACCACAGGAGAACATTGTTCGTGTACGTTACCGTGTGGATGGGCTTTTACGTAAGATTACCGACTTTCCCAAAACTCTTCACAATGGAGTGGTATCACGAATAAAAATCATGTCCAAACTCGATATATCCGAGAAACGGTTGCCTCAGGATGGGAAATTTTATGTTCGAAGAAACAGTGAACAGTATGATTTCAGGGTTTCGACGATGCCATCTATCTTTGGCGAAAAGGTTGTTATGAGAATACTCCAGGTTTCTGCTGCTGAGAGAAGGCTGGAAGATCTTGGCTTCAGCGATTACAATTACCGACGGTTAAAACACCTTATTTCTCATCCTTATGGAATCATTCTGGTGACAGGCCCCACTGGAAGTGGTAAATCGACAACGCTGGTAGGAGTTTTGAACGAACTGAAAGACATCACGAAGAATATCGTGACGGCTGAAGATCCTGTGGAATACACAATAGAAGGAGTAACTCAATGCCAGGTGAATCCGGAGATAGGACTCACATTTCCAAGGTTTTTGAGAGCGTTTTTGAGACAGGATCCTGACATAATAATGGTTGGAGAGATCCGTGATAGAGAGACCGCTCAGCTGGCCATAGAGGCATCGCTTACGGGGCATCTTGTTTTGAGCACGCTGCATACCAACACGGCTGCTGCAGCAATTGCTCGTCTGGTAAACATGGGCGTAGACCCTCACCTTATAAGCGTTTCCTTGATTGGTGTAGTCGGACAGCGCTTGGTGCGAAAGCTCTGTGATAAGTGCAAGGTGAGAGTAGATGCTGGTGAGCTAGTTAAAGAAAGAAGCGAACGTTTGAAAAAGCTATTGGATTTAGAGTTTTCCTCTGAATATATATCTGGCGAAGGATGTGATGCCTGCAGAGGAGAAGGTTATAGAGGACGTACTGCAATCCATGAGGTACTCATCGTCAATAAAAAGATACGAGAGTTGATAACAAGAGGTGCCTCAGAAAGCGAGATAGAAAGCGCGGCTTTTGAAGAGGGAATGATCACCATGTTCGAGGACGGTATTTTAAAAGTTGTGCAGGGTATAACCAGTATGGAAGAAGTAAAGCGTGTCGCTGCCGCGGAAGAGTGAGGGAGATTTGTGAGCCAGGAATACAGGTCCAGATCTCCAGAGGAATGGAAGAGACATGATCAGGAAAAATGGCAGGAGTATGAACGATTGAAAGGATACAGGCGACGCAGCATCAGATTGACCATTTTTAACCTGGTCATTGCGGCTATGATAATCGTGGGTTTTACGATCGCTCGCAACAGGCCAGTTGAGAGCAATGTTTACAGGTTTATAGATGGTTTTAGCATTTCTTTTTTAAGTGACAATACCTTTGAATATCCTGACCCTATAGACTTCACGGTTAAGGTCGTTAACACAAGAAACGCACCTGCAAAACTTTCTATAAGTTCTTTCCATGTACAGATAACCGATGAATCGGGCAATGTTGTGTACACCTTCGATTATTCATCAAACGTATCTAAAGAGCTTCCTGAGTATGGTTCAGTAGTTATTTTCAGCCTTGGTCACGAGGTAAATCTTTCTTCACTTGCCTCGGGTGGTTACGCTATAACAGTAACCTTCAGTTTTAACGGGAAGCCAGTAACACTTTACAAAGAAGTCAGTTATAGACACGTTACAGAAGTGCTTCCCGCATTTCAGTATCCTTTCTATCTGGTAGGAGAAACGGTGTTGATCGATCTTCTATTGAGAAACAGAAGTCCTAAAACTTTCGATGTTTCAGGTGGCCTGGTAACCATTGATGTATTGAACGAGAAAGGGGAGACGGTTAGAAGTCTACGCTTTCAACTGGGTGAAGCCAGGGTTTTACCAACAACTGAAGAGCTGTATGAAACGGGCATATCACTGGTTCTTGACAAACCCGGTCTTTATACCTTTAAGCTTCAAGTTCAGGGTGAAAACTACTTTATCGAAAATAGTAAGACGTTGTTTGTGACGGAAGAAGTTGAAGACGATTTCTCCGGCCTTTCTGTTTTTGCGGAAGTTCCACGTGTTGCACCAGTGGGTGAGACGGTACCGATGAAGTTTTACTTAACCAACGAAAAGGAAAGAAAACGCTACCTGGAGCTCAAGGGTGTCCATTTTGAAGTGACTCAGAGTGGGGTGCCTATTTTTGAATACAAAAGAGGTATGTTCAGACTCGTTCTTCTCGAGTACGAAAAGCTTCCAGTTTTCGACAGTGAAAACTGGAGAGAAATGAAGTTCTTCCAGCCGGGAAATTACACTGTAGAGTTCGGTATCGCACTTACAGAAACCGAGAGTTTATCGAAGACAGTTCTTCTCGAAATAAGATGAAAAGCGCGGCTTTTGATGCCGCGCTTTTTATTTGGAGGCTTCAAAGTCCGAGTTCTTGAGAAATCGCTTTCATGGCATCGAGAGAAAGTGATATGAAATCCCTTAAAGATATTCCCAGTTCTTCACACGATTTGATTTGGTCTCTGTTGGCTCCTCTGGCGAAAGCCTTTTCGCCGAATCTTCGTAACACGAACTCGGTATCGATAGCATCGAGTTTCTTTTCCTTCGTTATGAGAGCTGCTGCCACAATGAGACCTGTTACAGGATCAGCAGCATAAATGGCCTTCTCTATGGGTTTTATCCTTTCCTTATGACCGGCATGAGCTAGTATGGCATCGAGAACCTCTTGTGGCAGATTCTTACCTTCAAGTATCTCCAGAGTAACGTATCCATGCCTTTCAGGCTTGTCTTTTGTCTTTTCATAATCAAGGTCGTGGAGTAATCCTGCAAGTGCCCAGACATCTTCATCCTCCCCGAGTCTCTTTGCCAGAGCTTTCATAACCGCTTCAACAGCGAGAACATGCTTGAAAAGATTTTTGTTTTTGAGATTTTGTTTAACCAGATTCAAAGCTTCTTCCCTTGTCATAGTATCCCTCCCAATCGCGGTGTATTCTTGAACTTATGATATCATTCAAAAAGTGTCAGGATTCTTAATTCTGCCTTTTGTTTCTTTTCGAATCAAGAGTAGGCGTAGAGACCAGATATTTTGTAACTTTTGTTGGAGGGGATCATCGTGGATGATTTTGCGGTGGTTGTTGATAATCTGAAAAAATATTACGGTGAAACTAAGGCGGTGGATGGCGTCAGCTTTTCGATCAGAAGAGGAGAGATTTTCACTCTTCTTGGTCCTAATGGCGCAGGGAAGACGACTACCCTGGAAATACTCGAGGGATTGCGAAAGCCTGATTCCGGACAAGTAACGATTTTTGGGCGCTCTCTTGAAAGGGCAGATAAGGTTTTGAAGTCAAGGATAGGGGTGATGCTTCAGGAAACAACGCTTTTTTCTCACCTTACCGTTAGAGAGACGATAGAACTTTTTGCGAGTTTCTATCCGAGATCAGTGAGCATAAATCAGCTCCTCGAAGATGTGGGTCTCACAGAAAAGTCCCGAACACTTGTTAAGAATTTGTCCGGAGGACAGAAACAACGTCTGGCTTTTGCTCTTGCACTTGTGAATGATCCCGAGCTCGTTTTTCTGGACGAGCCGACAACTGGACTCGATCCTCAGGCACGCCATCACGTTTGGGAGATTATAAGAAGATTAAAAAAGCAGGGCAAAACGGTTTTTCTTACCACCCATTATATGGATGAAGCGCAGCATCTATCCGATCATGTTTGCATTATGGACCATGGAAAGATCATCGCGGAAGGAGCGCCTTCGGAGTTAATCGAGATGCTGGGAACCGGCGGGGTAGTGGAATGCAAAGTATCCCTTTCAGATCAGATGAAAGATCTTATCCACAGGGAATTCGATGAAAACGTTTATTTTGCTGAAGATCGATTCACATTGAAAGCGGAAAGACTGGTTGAAACGCTGGAACGAGTCCTGGAAATTGCGAGAGATAACGGGATAACCCTCGAAAGTGTCGTTATAAGACAGCCAAATCTGGAGGACGTCTTTTTGACGCTCACGGGGAGGGAATTGAGGGATTGAAGAAATCGATCCTGAAAATGATCCTGGCTTTCTTTCTTGAAGATACGAGAGATTTCGGTGCGGCTGTATGGATTTACATATTTCCAATTCTGCTACTCACAATTCTGGTTAGCATTTTTTCCAACGTCGGAAAACCTGAAAATATGCGCTTTGATATTGGGCTGGTGGTAACGCATAGAAATGGGATAGCCACACAGGCTGTTCTTAAGGTTTTCGAGGAACTTTCAATTGAGCACGGTGGTATGCTTCATTGGCATGAGTTTTCGGATCTGGAAGATGCGATCGATGCCATGAAAAAGCGTCATCTGGTTGCTGTTGTGGAGATCCCAGAGGATTTTGATCGCCGATTTGCCTCAAACCTTCTGGCGCAAAGAATGGGGTTGAGTTATGAACCAGCTGTGTTTAAGGTTCATACGATGCCGGGAAAGGAAACCGGTGATATCGTTGTCAAAATACTGCAATCAGTTGCAAGATCCATTTCCAAAAAGGGAGAAGGATCTTCGAGTTTGGACGCGGTCAGGTATGTATTGGTAGAGTCTTCTTCAACCTTCAGGTATGTAGACTGGATAGTCCCGGGGGTTTTGCTGATGGCATTTATGACTGTTGGCCTTTTCGGAGTGGGTAGTACGCTTGTGTACATGCGACGCAAAGGTCTCTTGAAAAGACTGCATATCACACCTATCAGTAATTCGGAAATAACCGTGAGTCTTTTGCTTTCCAGAGGCATCATAATGAGCGTTCAGGTTTTGACAATCTTTTTCTATGCTGTGTTTATTCTGGATGCCAGCGTTGAACAGTTTGACTTGAGGTTCTTTCTGTGGACGGTTTTCTCTGGTGCTGTAATATGTTCGATGGGTCTGGCAATAGCATCGCTGGTTAGATCTCTCGAAGGAGTGGAGGTGGTTACCAACACTCTCAACTGGGTGCTTATGTTTCTTTCAGGTCTTTACTTTCCAATATTCAATGTTCCCTGGATGGTTCGATGGATAGTTTATTTGAGCCCCATAACTTATCTTGTAGAGGGATATAGAAATTTTCAGGGGCTTTCAATGGCACCATATCCACCTCTCCTTAACTTTTTAATACCTCTATTGTGGTTTTTGTTCTTCATCTTCGTTGCTATAAAGTATTTCAAGTGGAGTGAAGAAAAATGAGGTCTTTTCTGAGCTTGATAACAGTATCCTTCAAGACTTTCCTTCGTGATAAGCTCACTTTGTTTTTCTCGATAGGCTTTCCATTTCTCTTTCTTTTCATTTTCGGTTTTGTTTTTCAGAGTGAAGAAACAATGGTAGGTTCATCGTACAGGTTCGCTTATTTCTTAGAAAATGCTGATGAAGAAATCGTTCGAGAACTTG
>DPRG01000013.1 GCA_003538775.1 Thermotogae bacterium | reverse complement strand
GTGGCTCGGTAATTGTTTGTGTAAGCGCTCGCTCGGCGCTTCACAAAACTTAGGAACTAATCGACCATACTACTGCTTCTTGATTTTTTCGAGTAGACCTTGTTATCGCTTGACATAATTTTCTTTTTATGCCATAATAGTTCAGAAAATGAATAATTATTTTTTCGAACTAATTGGGAGGAAGAAATGTTTATAGAAGCAGGTAAGATTCTCGAAATGATCTTCGATCTGGTGATGATATTTTCACGTTCTATGCCCTTCGTGCCGGAAGCCGTGGAAATGAACACATTGGAGTTCTACGTCTTCATGTTTGTAGCGCTGAAAGGTCCTTCTTCCATGAGTGAGATAGCACGCAAGCTTGCTGTAAGCAAAAGTAATGTTACCGCCGTGGTAGATAGGCTTGAAGCCAAGGGTTATCTGAAAAGAGTCCGATCGGCTTCCGATAGACGCGTTGTTCATGTGGTCCTTACGGAAAGAGGAGAAAGGCTCTATCAGGATATTCTTGGTAACCTCGAAGATACCATACAAACAGCGGTATCCCGAATTCCTCCCGAGGATTTGAAAGTCATATCGGACGGGTTCGAAAGAATGATAAGAGTTTTTCTAAGTGGGGAAGTGGAAGAATGATCCTTGTAACTGGTGCTACTGGACACCTTGGGAACGTTCTTGTGAGAAAGCTTGCTCGTATGGGTATGAAAATGAGGGCGCTGGTACTTCCTGGAGATGACGTCTCTCCCATAGCCGACCTTGGAATCGAAGTAGTTTATGGCGATGTTAGAAACGAAGATGACGTGGCAAATGCCATGAAAGGCGTGGAACTGGTTTTTCACCTCGCAGCGGTGATCTCCATAACTCCCTGGAAAAAGAGACTGGTGTACGAGGTGAATGTCAAGGGGAGCGAAAATGTTCTTAAGGCAGTCAAAAGGAGCTCTGTCAGAATGGTCTATGTTTCTTCTGTACACGCCTTTGCCGAGCCTGAAGCTGGCGCAGTGATAGACGAAAACACTCCTATTGATCCTGATATGACCACCGGGAGCTATGGCAAATCTAAGGCTATCGCAACTTTGAAGATGATAGAAGCGGCGAAACAGGGTGCGGATGTGACGATAATCTGTCCAACTGGCATAATCGGCCCCTACGACTACAAAGGATCGGAAATGGGAAGAGTCTTCACTAAGTTTCTCAGAGGTAAACTCAAAGTCTTCATAGATGGTTCCTTCGATTTCGTGGATGTAAGGGACGTGGCAGAAGGGCTTATAAAGGCTGCTGAACATGGTAAACCAGGTGATATCTACATTCTTGGGAACAGGTCCATCACCATTAGAAAACTCATGCAACTCCTCGAAGAAGCCAGCGGAGTACCCGCACCGCATGTATATCTTCCAACTTATCTGGCGTGGCTGGTATCGGGGATAAACACAGCATTCACCGTGCTGAGGCTGGAAGAGCCGGTTTTTACCCCATACGCCATTCACACGCTCACCAGAAACTACGCTTTTTCTCATGAAAAGGCGAAGCGCGAACTTGGTTACAATCCAAGGCCTCTTGAAGAAACCGTTAAGGATACTATCGAATGGTTCCGACTTCAGCTCGCTTTTAAAAACCTCAACACCCTTCGAGCTACAAGCCTTCGAAACAGATAAAAACTCTTGTGACCACTTGGAAGGAAAAGTACCCTTTTATTCTTGAGATACTTTCTTAAAGTCCTGTATGAACGGGGATGAATGACCCTATCGAATATAGGTTGAATGAAGAGGATTTCCTGTGTCACGAAAGGAGCGAATGATACGGGATCATAGTGGTAGCATGTTACAGGTGATTTCGTCACGATATCCTGGAGTGTTTCAAAACTCTCAATTATTCTGAAAGTATCTCCTCTGTTGCGTACGCAATCTTCTTCTGATCTACATCCGAATTCATTGCCTTTTGCATCGTACTCACGCCGTACGGGTTCGAGATATGGTGAATACCAGTTTATCCATCTCCAATTACCGCCAGCACAGCAGATAATTCCTTTTTTGAGTGCAGGATCCTGTGCCAGTGCCATTGTTCCTATCATTCCGCCGAAACTAATGCCCATAACACTTACGGGAAGTTCCGAATGCATTTTCTTCTTTATAAACCTGTGTACTTCCAGAACGTCCATAACTGCTTCGTTGAATCGCTGGACACACCACGATGGAGATGAGGAAAAGAAAGGTTCTCCTCCTTCCCAGCCATCTGGAGCACGCTCCCCATGATATGGAAGTATCAAAAACCACGTTCGAACGCCATAGAGAGCAAATCTTTCAGCGAACCACATCAGGTAAGGAATGTTGCCGTTTTTAATACCGTGGAGGAATATGAGCTCATGAAAAGGGGTGATATCGGGATCGAAACGGTATGCCACTATTTCCTCGCTTTCTTCCGCTACAGGGGTATAAGGTGCCGGTATCCGTACGACCTCATACCTGCCCACCCGCATTCACCTCTTTGCCCCAGCGAAAGAAGCCAGCGATCCCGGCAATCAGTGTCAGAGGTGCCGCAATGATAAGTGCAAGCGACGGGTTTTCTCCGAGAACGGAAGAGTAGAGTATATTCAAAGCGTTACCCGTAGCCCAGCTGAATCCCATGGATATCGAGGATGCCAGTGCTCTATTTCCGGGAAGTCGTTCCTGGGCGAATCCCACGTTGGCGGACATCGTGAGAAACATGAAAGCATCCACCATTACAAAGCTCATGAAAAGCATCTTCGCAGAAGAGGAAAGAGCGAAAATCAACATAAAGAAGCCCATACCAGCAAAGGAAAGAGCGTTTAAGTGTTTGAAACTCATTTTCTCGCTTAGTTTGGAACCCAGGAAATTTGTGAAAGTTCCCACAGCGAGACCTGTGGAAAGCATCAACCCGCCAAAAGTGAGTTCAAGGCCGAGCTCTCGCGTGTACATCGGTCCGAAGATGTGAAGCACGCTTGTGGCGAAACTTCTGAAAGCCACTGCAAGCCAAACAGCAAGCAGTGGTTTCAGACTTTCCCAGTGAAACCTTCGGCGCTCGGGAGGAGTTTCCCTAAATCCTATCAGCTGTCTTCCCGCAAGCACTACGAGAACGAGAGAAACCATTCCAACGATCCAGAGGTACTCTATTCCGATTTTGCTAACATAACTCGTCACAAATATTGGCCCTACCGCGGTTCCCAGGGATCCAGCAAAGGTGAAAAAAGCCAGCGGAACTCGACCTTTTTCCCCAGCGATCGAGGCGGCCATAGGGTGAAATGCGGCGTTTGAAAGATAGATGATTGCAAAAGTGAGTACGGTTATCAGTAAAGAAGGAGCAAAGCCCACAAACATAGAGGCAACGCTTGTGATCACGGTGACAGTGAACAGGTAAAACCACTTCTTTTCAATCCTGTCGCTGAAGTAACCAAAAAAAACTTGTGTGACGGCGCTCAAAGCGGATATGGTGGATATGGCCACGGCCACTGACCTCGGCGACACCTGGAATCGTTCCACATAATAAGGACCAAGAGGATTGAGAAAAGAGACAAAGAAGTCCTCTATAAAATGGAGCACCGCCACAAAGAACACGGGAATCACTCCTCCAAAAAGTATGTAATAATCGTTCGCCTACCAAACTTTTTTAAACCATTCCTGTTACATCAGGATGAAAAGACCGGCGATTTCACTTTTTTAAAATCCCCGGTCGCTTAACAGTCGTTCCATTCACATTAAGTTCGAGAACAGGCCATTTCGATTTTTCGGTGAAAGTTACGTATTCGTTTCCAGCTTCGGTTATCAGTATGGTGTCTTCGAGTTTCGTACCTGTAATGGTGGGGTTCCACGCTACCGCCATGTTGGACTCCAGAATGGTCTCAGAAGAAGGGGTAGATATCTCTTCGCGGGGCAAATAGGCAATGGTTCCTCCCTGATGATGAAGCTCGAACTGTTCAGCAACACCTTGTTTTTCGTAGAGCCCTTTTATGATGTTGAACATCTCGTTAAGCCTTCGACCCTCGAGGCTTTCCAGGAATTCCTCAGCGTCTATCATCGCGTTCTTCAGATACTGGTCTTCGAGATGGGCGTCGTTGACGAACGAAACCATACGGGTCAACGCCAGGATCAAGCCACCCTTGCCCGCACATGTGGAAGCGAAGAATGTGTTGCCGAGTTTGACATCTCTGGGTATGTTGTGACGGTACAGTTTTCTCGATTCATCGCCGAAAACAAGAAGCACCGGTGCTTCAAACCCGTGTGCAAACATCGCGTTCTGAAGTATTCCACTCGCTTCAAATTCCGTCATATCCGGGTGGAAAGTGTCAACAGCTTCTTCGAAAACCATCTGAAGTTCTTCTCCAAATTTCCTGTATCTTTCGATCTCCCAGGGAGTCAGCTTTACTCTGAGTTTTTTTATATCACCGGACACGTCGAGCGTGCCATAAGCACCAGTGTCGCTTCCTGTATTCGAAAGATCGAACGTTGAGAGTACCTTTTCTTCCGATTCATACCATCTGTACTCCAGAGGAGTGAACAACGAACCTGACGGGGTTTCCTCTTTAAGCAGCCTTTCCATCTCGATGTTGTTGGAAATCATGTAAACTGCGTTTTCTGTAACAAGAACGGAGGCCACTCCAACGGGATTGCTCGTTACCACCCAGCTTCGACCACCGCAGGTTATCCATGCGAAGTTTTCGACCCTTGAAAGTAGCACCCCTTTGAGTTCCCTCTTTTTCATGAGCTTTCGAAGTCTCTCAACCTTGACTTCAAACTCTTCCATGATTCCACCTCCTCAGTTTGTTCTATTCTACATCAAAAAACAAAAGCCGCCATCGGCGGCCTATAGGAAAGAAGTGAGTTGTATCACGCAATCTCCTCTATATTGTACGGCGTCTTCTGATAAACCGCATAGTTCAACCAGTTTCCGAAAAGAAGATGCGCGTGACTTGACCAGGTGAAAAGCGGTTGTTTTGAAGGATCGTCGTCAGGGAAGTAATTTGCTGGAATTGGAACATCCAACCCTTTTTTGATATCACGCTCGTATTCTTCTTTTAAAGTAGTTCTGTCATACTCCGGATGTCCTGTTATGAAGATCATCCTCTCGTTCTTCGTCGCAACGATGTACACACCCGCATCATCGGATTCGGCCAGTATCTCAAGGTCATCTATTTTTTCGATATCATCTTTTCTCACCTCGGTGTAGCGCGAATGAGGCGCCCAGAAGAAATCATCGTGCCCTCTTAAAAGAACGGAATTTTTCACAATCTGGTGCCTGTAAACACCTGACAGCTTCTGTTTTAACGGGTACTTCCTTATCCCATAGTGATAGTACAAACCAGCCTGCGCAGCCCAGCATATATGAATAGTTGAGTAAACATTGTGCTTGCTCCATTCCATGATTTCCTTCAATTCATCCCAGTAATCCACATCTTCAAACTCCAGCAGCTCCACCGGAGCCCCGGTTATGATCAGACCATCGAATTTTCTGTCTTTAACTTCAGAAAACGTGGTGTAAAACCTTAGTATGTGATCCATAGGCGTGTGTGTAGGATCGTGCGTCTCCGTATATAGCAGGGTGATGTTAACCTGGAGGGGTGTATTGCTGAGCATTCTCAGCAGCTGAGTCTCTGTTTTGATCTTATCGGGCATTATGTTCAAAATCAGTATTTCGAGGGGTCTTATATCCTGATGTATAGCTCTGTTTTCAGTAATAACGAAGACGTTCTCTTTAGCCAGTGTTTTCACAGCTGGCAGACCTGAGGGAACGTTTATCGGCATCTGTCTTTCACCTCCTCAAGCACAGGCTTTTTTCAACGCCTGATCGAGGTCGGCAATGATATCTTCCACATTTTCAAGTCCAACGGATAGTCTTATCAGATCGGGGGTTACCCCCGCCCTCAATTGTTCCTCCTCGGAAAGCTGCTGATGAGTCGTTGTGGCAGGATGTATAGCTAAAGTACGCGCATCGCCGATGTTAGCCAGGTGAAAGATCATCTCGAGATTCTCTATGAACTTTTTACCCGCTTCCTTTCCGCCCTTTATGCCGAAAGTAATGATCCCTCCGTATTTACCACTAAGATATCTCTTCGCGTTTTCGTGTGTCTTGCTGGTTTCAAGGCCGGGATAATTAACCCATGCAACGTGTGGATGATTCTGTAAAAACTCAGCCACTTTAAGTGCGTTTTCACAGTGTTTTGTCATTCTAAGGCTGAGGGTTTCAAGGCCAAGCAAAAGTAGAAAGGCGTTGAACGGACTTATGCACGCACCTATATCTCGCAAAAGCTGTGTTCTACATTTCGCTATATATGCAAGTTCCTTAAAATGTTCTACATAACAGAGTCCATGATAACTTGGATCCGGTTCTGTGAAGTCCGGGAACCTACCGCTGGTCCAATCAAACCTCCCGCCATCAACTATCATTCCAGCTATCGTTGTACCATTACCGCTGAGATATTTTGTGGCGGAATAAACAATTACATCCGCCCCATAATCGAAGGGCTTGAAGATATAGGGTGCGAAAGTATTATCGACTATAAGGGGGATTCTGTTTTCGTGGGCGATCTGTGCTATTTTTTCAATATCAGGCACCGATAAACCAGGATTGCCTATGGTTTCGATGTACAGAGCCTTCGTTTTTTCAGTTATCGCCCTTTCAAAGTTTGCCGGATCGTCCTGATCGACGAACTTCACATTTATGCCAAATTTTTTAGAAAAGGTGTATCGGAAGAGGGTGTATGTACCACCGTAAAGAGCATTTCCGCTCACTATCTCATCGCCTGTTGAAGCTACGTTCAACAATGCGAGAGTTATCGCCGCCTGTCCGCTCGATGTGGCAAGCGCTCCCACACCACCTTCCAAGGCTGCGATCCTTTTTTCCAGAACATCTGCTGTGGGATTGGAAATCCTGGTGTAAATGAATCCAGCTTCATCAAGTGAAAAAAGTCTGACCGCGTGTTCAACATCCTTGAAAACGAACGAAGTTGTTTGATAGATGGGGACCGTGCCCGCACCTGCGACGGGATCGAGCGGCTCATAACCAGCATGGAGTGCCAACGTATCAAAACCCAGATCCTTTTCCTTCATGAAAACTCCTCCTTTCATAATAAAAAAGGTCGGCTGTTTTTCAGCCGACCATTTGACGCCTTTTGAACCATGAACTAACACCGGCGATCAAACGGTCGGCGCCGGCTGTACATGCGCATCATTATGCCGTTATCGTAGCAAGAAGCTTTAAAACCAGCTGGTTCTGCCATCAACTCAACCTCCATAAAATTTGCAAGGATTATACCACCAGGCAGCTCGCCACGTCAAGACCAGGAAGAAATTGCTCAAAAAATCAAGAAGTATGAGCATGTTCGATCTTTAGAACGATGGAGCGCAAAAGTGTATCTGATCTTACATCTCACATTCGCTTGTATTCTCACTTGCATCCGCGAACGATCCACGCGGAGGTTCAATATCCTGTTTCAGGTACGCTTTACGCCGCATCCAGGGAATCCAAAGTCGTTGTGCATGGATGATTTCTTGGCATTCGTGAAGCTGTAAGAAAGGTCAAAACGATCTTATTAACAACCCTGGAATTTCTCGCTTTTCTACCCTCATCACACATCTGGTTCCTGAGTCTTGCGAAGCGCCGAGCGAGCGCTTACACAAACAATTACCGAGCCACGTGGATGTGGTTAGATATCGCCTTTTTACCTCATGCTCCAGCATAGAACTTTTACAGTCTTGAGAAGCTCCGAAGCAAGCACTAACAAACGATCGTCGAGCCGCAGGTTTTTCTACCTTCTCCTCCCACAAAACGCACGTGA
>DPRG01000010.1 GCA_003538775.1 Thermotogae bacterium | reverse complement strand
AACCGAGATGTGTGATGAGGGTATAAAGGCAAAAGAACGCTCAGCGTTCGTGAAGGTAGGTGATCACGTGTGTTTTGTGGCGTATGAAATCAGAAGAACCAGCGGTTTGGTGATAGTTTGTATAAGTGATGGCTTTTCTGCTCCGCAAGACTGCGAAGACTTTATGATGAGATAATAAAAGAACCTTTGGAGATGTCAGACAGATAAAAACTCTTCTTCGATTGATGTATAATACCTGGGGGTGGTATATGTGATTTTTGATATACCAAGCGTTAGCGCATTGACAGCATTGACGAGTGGAATTATATCCTTTTTCAGTCCGTGCGCCCTTCCTCTGATTCCGTCGTTTTTAGGTGTGCTTTTTTCTGGTTCTATTAACAAAGGCTGGATGTAGCACCTGATAAGGATACTCGGTTTTTTTACGGGAATATCGTTATTTTTCGCAGCCATGGGTGCCCTTACGGGATTAGCAGGTTCTTTCCTTGTTGAGGCTGGGAGAATTTTGGAAATAGTATCTGGTGTTCTTTTAATAGGCTTCGCCATTATGTTCCTGTTTGATCTTGGACTGTTCAAACCTCGCAACGCGAACGTTTACAAGTACAAAAACGGGGGGTTCTTTTCGGCTCTTCTTCTGGGAGGAGCGATTGGTATGATCTGGATACCTTGCGCGAGCCCTGTGCTGGGTTCGATACTCCTTATAGCTGCAAACAGTGGCACAGTATTCAAAGGTTCGTTTTTGCTCTTTCTGTATTCTCTGGGGATATCAATACCTTTTCTCACAATCGGTGGAGTTGTCTCAAAAATTCTGAATCGGGTTACGTTTGGACGTCCAAAGTGGGAGATAATTTTGAGATACATTGGGGCGGTTTTGATTGGATTCACTGAATTGCTGGTGTTAACAGGAAAGTTCAACATAATCTAACATCCTTGTCGTCTATGCTTTCGGGAGAAAGGGAGAAGAGCACGTTTCGCTAAAACATGAAAAGCGTGGGGTTGGTTCATCAGTTCGGTAGATAACCTGAGCTTCAGGGGAATGTGGATCGAGGATTAACGTAACAGTTCAGCTTTACCTTTGCTCCTTCTATCTTATCCATCAAATCGGCAATTGTCGCTGAGATTTCTGGAAACAGCTCTTTCTCAAGTTTTAACATTATATGGAAGCGATACTCGCCCTTCAACTTTGGAATGGGTGCCTCAATAGGGCCAAGGAGTTCCACGCCCGATCCCGGCTGTGGGATACCATCTAAAAGATCTTCTAAGGCTTTTCTCGCGATAAAAGGATCCGATGACGAAGCGACTATCCTGATCAACGTTGTGTAAGGCGGATAATGAAATAAGCGTCGCTTTTCCAGTTCAAATTGTGCAAAGGCTTCGTAATCGTTTTGCTTTACAAAACGGAAGAATTCATCTTCGGGCTCCAGTGTCTGAATCAGGGAAATACCTGATTCTCGCCTGCCGCTTCTTCCACTCATCTGGACCAGAAGCTGGAAAAGCGATTCTCTCGCAGTGAATGATGGTATGGATAGGTTTCTGTCCGCATCTATCACAGCGACGAGGTTCACATTGGGCGCGTCCAGTCCTTTACTTATGAGTCTGGTGCCAACTACAAAGTCGCTCTTTCCTTCAACTATGTCTTTGATCAATCGCTCGGTTTCGGCTGGAGAGGTCACGTTTTCACGATCGAAACGCACGATCTTCGCTGCAGGGAAGCGTTTTATCAGTTCATATTCGACTCTTTCGGTGCCATAACCTCTTGCTTTTAATTCCTTTGAACCGCACAAAGGACAAACGGCAGGAACAGGATGAACAAACCCACAGTGATGGCATTTTAAGGTGTGAGTGCTTCTGTGATAGGAAAGACCCACATCGCAGCTCGGACATCTGAAGATGTATCCACAATTTGTGCATGCCAGATAATTCGCAAACGCCTTTCTCATGGCAAGGATGAGGGCGACTTTTCCAGTATTGAAAGTTGCTTCCAGAACTCTCTGCAGTTCATGGCTAATTATTCTTTCTCCAGGCCCCTTTCTTCTCATGTCTATAACTTTTACCTTAGGCATCGATCCCACCGGTCGGGTTTTAAGGTTATGGAGCTTTAGCTCACCTTTGATTGCAGCATAATAGGTCGAAAGACTGGGAGTGGCGCTCGACAGTATCAGGGGTATACCGTAGATTTTCGATTTTATTTTTGCCACCACGGCGGCATCGTAGCAGGGTTCGGTTGTCTGATAATAGCTTTCATCGTGCTCCTCGTCTATGACTATTATTCCGAGCTTATAGAAGGGTATCCACAGTGCACTGCGTGTACCAACGATTATCATCCGGGGTTCTCCAAGGACTGCTTTCCACCATACTATTGCTCTTTCTCTCTTTGTGAGATTACTGTGATAGGGGTAAACGTTGGCTTCGGGGAACCTGCCTTTTACCCGTGCTATGGTCTGGGGCGTCAGTGAAATTTCGGGTACCAGGAGCAAAGCACTTCTGCCTTGAGAAATTAAATCCTCTATAAGCTCAAAATAAACCTCCGTTTTTCCGCTGCCGGTAACACCCAGTAGAAGATGCTGAGAATTAATATCTTTTTCAATAGACTCTTTTACCTTTAGTTGTTCGTCTGTGAGAGTGACTTCTTTTTTTTCTATCCAGGATGAAACACCTATCTTTTCTAACCTCACTAATTTCTTTTTTTCCAGTGATTCAATTGTTTTTCTGTCTATACCAAGGCGAGCAAGTAGCACTTTAAGTTCTTCCTTTGGTTTCATAAAAAGGTAGTTTATAACCATAAGCTGGTTTTTTCCGAGTTTCAAGTCTGCAATCTCATTCATAGAAGCTATGAGTTCAACGTATTCGCTGAACTTTCGGGAGGAACTCTTTGCCTTTTGATCTGATTCGATAGTTGCAAAACCGTTTGAAACGAGCTCTCTTGCCCCTTCCACTCCATGTGACAGCAGCCATTTTTTCAAAACCTGCCTTTTATTTGTTTCTGACTTCGTACTATCAACAGCGTAGATGGTTGAGAACTCGCCATGACCTCCGAAGTAAAGATCGAACACTTTGCCAATAGGCGTTAAGAATGCTTTGCTTGTTTCAACAGCCACTCTAACATCGGCTTCGTTTATCAAAGGCTCAGGATCGATTACGTTGATGACGCTTTTAAGTTTGATACCCTCGGGTGGTAACTCGCTTGTTTCAAGGACGTAAGCGGTTGTACGACGACCTCTGAAATCTACGAGTACCCTTGCGCCTATCTGAACGGCATATTTACACAGATAGGAAAATGTTCTGTGAAGAGGAAGACCAGAAATGGCAACATTCACTACCAACTTATCACCCTCTTAGAGTATATCGTTTCTTCCTTTACAGAGATTCATGGCGTGTTGAATATGCTGTAATCAAATGATTCCGTGTTATACTTTTACATTAGAATTACAGTACATGGAGGGCATATCTTGGAAGGGAAAACAACGCTTTCCTCAGGATCACGAAGACTGCTGATCAGAATGAGTTCTTCGTTTTTAAGGGAGATGGCATCTTCAAGCGCTTCCTCCGATGTCTACATGGCTCTTGTTTCTGCTCTGAGAAATGTTCTTACACTCATATGGTACAGGATTTTTGTCCCTGGAAACGAGGGATTTGTTGTTCTGAAAAGCGCTGGTGATTCGTCTGAAGATCTGGGGTCATACCTTGACTGGGTATTGTCCAAGAAAACGATAGCTTTTACACAGACCTATGATAACACCACCGTTCTTTTTCTTCCTCTTGTCTTTAAGGATGAGGTAAAGGCTATTCTGGCTGGAGGAATTGAGGAAACAGAAGTAGATGTGGAACTACAGGAATCCCTACAGCTTTTTTCTTATCTTGCTGCCAGTACACTTGTCAACATAGAACTGAATGAATCGCTTTCGGAGAAAAACAGAATGATAGAAGAAGCTTGGCGTTTTTTGAACAACCTTCTCGATTCCTTTCCCGATCAGGTAGCGGTATACGATGAAAACGGCGTAGTTGTGTTCAAAAACAGGGCGTTTGGTTTTCAGAACCTCCCGTCGAAATGTCTGGCTGAGCTTGAGCAGGCTATAAAAACAGCATCTCTAACAGGTGAAGCGGTAAAAAGAGAAATAGAATGCGAGGATGAGCATTTCTATTCGCTTGAAGTATTTCCTCTCGATTTTGGTGAGCATGAATATCTTCTGGTTAGACTGGACGACATCACCGGTTCGAAGGAACTGGAAAGATTGAAGAAGATCGATCAGCTCAAGATGGAATTCATCGCTAACGTATCACACGAAATTCGAACACCTCTTGCAGCGATTAAAGCATATGCGGAGACAATGCAGTACTTAATCGAAGAACTCGATCCACAAACGTTGAAAGACTTCATAAACACTATAGTGGATCAAACGCTACATCTGGAAGAAATCGTGGATGAACTGCTTGACTTTTCAAGAATAGAACTCGGTCAGCTTCAGCTTGAACGCTCAGAAACGGATGTTGTGTCACTTGTGAAAAGTGTTGTGAACTCCCTCGAGAAGCTGGCTATGGAGAAGGATGTCGAGATTAGAACGAACTTTGATTCAGAAGAGATACTTGCCTATGTTGATCACAGACAGTTCCGAAAGGTTGTAACCAATCTTGTTTCCAATTCCATTAAATATTCAGATCCTTCGAAACCTCAAAGATGGGTGGAAGTCAGGTTGAGCCAGGATGACAACGCTTTAATCCTTGAGGTTTTAGATAATGGCATAGGGATGACCCATGAAGAAAGCAGTAAGGCCTTCGAACGTTTTTACAGGGCAGATACTTCTTTGACCTATGAAGTTTCAGGTACCGGACTGGGCTTGAGCATTGTTAAGGAAATAGTTGAGGCCCATGGTGGAGAGGTCAGTATAACAAGCACCAAAGGTGAAGGGACCACTGTACGTGTGGTGATCCCTAGATGAAGGGCTCCAGAGAACTCAGAAAAGAGCTCTCGATTCTGGAGGAGTTTCCCAGTCCCAACTTTGTTGTTCAGAGGATAATCAGTCTTGTCTCAGCACCTGAAACCACTGTGTCACAACTCCATGAGGCGATTTCCATGGATCCGTCTTTATCGGCAAAGATCCTGAAGTTGTCGAATTCTGCATACTACGCTGTCCCTAAAAAGGTGACGAAACTCAGCGAAGCCATAATGATACTTGGATTCAAAACGGTCAGAAACATCGCTTTGAGCATTTTTACCAGAGAGAGTTATTTTTCCCGTCCAATCCCTGGTGTGGATGAAAAAAAGCTCTGGGAGCACATGGTGTTAACCGCCATGACAGGCGAAGTGGTGGCCGAGGTTCTTTCGTTTCCAAATAGAGAAGAGATCTTCATGGCAGGGCTCCTCCATGACCTCGGCAAAATAGTCATGGGAATAATATCTCCCAGATATCTTTCAGAAGTGGTAAAGTATGCAAAGGTTGCTGGGAAAAGATTTTACGATGTTGAACGTGAGTTAGAAGCACCGGATCACTGTGAGCTGGGACAGATTGTATTCGAAATGTGGAATATGCCGGATATTGTGATTGAAACTGCTGCCCATCACCACGATCCTTTCGATGTTTCTGAAGATGCTTTGAAAGATACGGTTTTCATGGTGCATGTCGCAAATGCTGTTTCTAATATTCTGCTGGATGGATATGGTATGAACTTCGACGTTCCTGATTTAAAGCCAGAGGTATGGAAGTATTTGAGACTAAAACCGAAGATTTTTGAAAAGATACTCAATCGTGCTCAGGAAAAAATGAGTTATGTTGAAGAATTCTGGGTATAGAAGGAGTGACAGAATTGGGAGCTAAAAAATTCGTTGTCATAACCGGTGGTGTGATAAGTGGCATAGGCAAAGGGATATTCGCTGCTTCTACAGCCAGGATACTCAAAGACAGCGGCGTTAACGTGAATACTCTAAAGATAGACCCCTATCTCAACGTCGATGCAGGGACGATGAATCCCAATCAACATGGTGAGGTCTTTGTTACCGACGATGGTTATGAAGCGGATCTCGATCTGGGACATTACGAACGCTTCCTTGGTCAGAACATGACGAGGTTCAACAATCTTACCGCCGGACAGGTTTACTGGAGTGTTATACAAAAAGAAAGGGAAGGAAGGTTTCTCGGTGCCACGGTCCAGATGGTCCCTCACGTAACAGAGGAGATAAAGTCGAGAATAAAGGCCATGGACGCAAATGTGGGAATAGTTGAGATAGGTGGTACTGTCGGAGATATCGAAGGAGAAATCTTTTTGGAAGCGGTTAGAGAGCTTTCCTTAGAGATGGGAAGGGAGAATTTTGTCTTCATACACGTTACCTTTGTGCCATACCTCAAAACCACCAACGAATTCAAGACAAAACCTACCCAGCAATCGATACAGCTTCTGAGAAGGATAGGGATACAGCCAGATTTTCTTGTAGTTCGCAGTGAATCACCTATGGAAGCTGGTTCGCTTGATAAGGTGGCCCTTTTCGGGGGTGTACCGAGGAGCAGAGTCATCAACCTTCCAGACACTAACAACGTTTATGAAATCCCCGAGAAACTTTACCGCCTCGGATTGCACCAATCCATAGCAGAGATGCTCAACCTGAAAATCGAGGACAACGGGCTCAAATGGGAATACCCTAAATCGACAAAGCCCGTGCGAATAGCACTTATAGGTAAATATCTTGGCACTGACGATGCTTACAAAAGCATTTTCGAAAGCCTCATACTGGCGGGTGTGGAAAAACCATTTGTGGTCGACGCAGAACACCTGGAAGAATTCGAGCGTGACGAGGATGTTAAGCGATATTTGTCGAGCTGGGACGGCTTGATAATTCCTGGTGGATTCGGTAAACGTGGTATTGAAGGGAAAATAAGGGCTATAAAGGTTGCGAGAGAAGAGGGTATCCTAATCCTGGGTATATGCCTTGGTATGCAGCTTATGGTTATAGAATTCGCGCGTAACGTGGCAGGCCTGGAAGGCGCAAACTCCACCGAATTCGATCCCGAAACTCCTCATCCTGTGATAGACCTTATGGAAGAACAGAAGAAGATCCTCAAATTAGGTGGAACGATGCGTCTGGGTGCGCAGTGGATGAAAATATTCCCCCAAACGAGGCTTTCTCGAATATACAGGGATCAGAAAGAAGCGTATGAACGTCATCGTCATCGCTACGAGGTGAACTATGAAAAATATAGAGAGCTGTTCTGTACTCCCGAAGAGGTAAAACCCGACAAACTTCTCATTTCTGCCATGTCAGATTTTGTAGAAGCTATAGAAATTCCCGATCATCCGTTTTTCATAGGAGTTCAGTACCATCCGGAATACAAATCCAAAGTGGGAGAGCCGCACCCACTTTTCGTAGCTCTGGTAGAAGCAGCGGAAAGGAAGGGATTGTGATGATCTTTCCGGCTCATTATTTCGTTATCTATTTGGTAGCCGACCATGCCTTTGTTAACAACCATACCCTTGATAGGCAACCTTTTAAGAAATTCCTCGGTCATCTGCTCTGGTCTTTTCTGGTGGTTCTTGCTTTCACTTTCGATACCCTGCTGAAGACCACAGATAGGGCTGTGATATTTTTGAGTTTTGCTGGTCTTCATCTTCTAATGGATTGGATTCGATGGAGGTTTCACAGGAACAAAATCGTGGAGCTGGCGAATCTTGTAATAGTCTTCATATACACCCTGTTGTTTTCGAGCTTTTTGAAGCGATCGTATGTTTCTCCCGAGTTTTCGACCTATCTACTTGGAATGCTTATAGTTACCGTTGGGGTAACGTATCTCACCAGGGAACTTACAGAGCCTGATCGAAAGGACACTGTCGGAATATCTGAACGTCTCGCTATATATATATTCGCTATGGCCGGAAGATTCGAGTGGGTAATCATCTCGATAATAGCCGGGCTCGTATATAGACTCATCTTTGAAAAAAGAAGAGATATCACCTGGTGGTTGAGTCCGCTTGTGGGAGCCTTACTGTCTTTTCTTTTGTTCTGGCTTGTTTGAATTCTGATTGAACTTTTTTCATTAGTGGAATGTCTTACTCATCGATGGAATAATTTCACGGTGGAGGTGAAAAGTATGAAGAGAGTTCTGGTAACTGTGATTTTGCTATTGGCTGTCTCTGCTATCTTCGCGCTCGAAATTGGAGTGGTCGGAGGGATGGAGATAGGTGGTAGAAACAGGCCGTTTCTTGGAGCCAAACTCGGAATAGGAGATTCCGGGATAGGAATATCGGTGGAAGGCTTTGTTCCGATAACAGCCTTTGAAACGGCCACCGAAGAACTGCAGAATGTGCGGTTCGTCGAGGTCGATCCGTTCCTGCTGTTGATTCTGCCGCTTGGCTCTTCCAGACTCTACGCCGGCGTTGCACCAATACTTGTGTATGACATCGAAGCCGGAAAAGTTGGACTGTTTTCAGACAGAATATTTCACGCAAAAGTTGGACTTTCGATGGGTGAGTCTCTGAGGATTTTTGTAGAAGGTATGACAGCCGTAGCTTACACACCCGAAAGTGAAACCATGGTGCAATCAACAGGAATATTCAGCGCCCATCTCGGTCTCTCTCTGGCATTTTAAGGAGGTGATGCATGATGAGAAGACTAATACCTTTCATAGCGGCCGGTTTGCTGGTTCTTCTGTTCGCTGCATGCGCGGAAATCCCGACACTTCCAACGGTGATACCACCTGATCCCGAAGGTGTTACCGAGCCTACAACATGGGGAAGCAGTGTAGAAGTTTACGGTTCTATCGACAAAGCTCCTTTCCTCACTCCTCTTGACATCCCCGATTTTGTGAAGGTTAGAGTGAGTATACCGGAGTTTACTGATTCGAAATTCACAAAAGACAACTTCCTTGTTTTCGAAGATGGAAAAGCCCAGGGATTTTTGATTTTCAAAGAGTCAGAGAAAAGAAGCGCTGCTGATATCGTTTTTGTTGTAGACGTTACCGGTAGCATGGGTACAGAAATAAATGGTGTCAAAAACAGCCTCAGTAACTTCATACAGGATCTTAAAGATTCTGGTCTCGATGTAAGGGTTGGTGTAATGCCTTATGGAGATTATGCTCCTGCAAGGGAAGATACTGATGACGAGATCGAATTTGATCCCCCGTTTTTAAATCTATCCGATCCCGATACTGCTCAGGATTATGTAGAGCTGCTGGGTGTTGGTTATGGTGGAGATGGACCGGAAAACGCATACGGTGCAATTGTGCAGGCATGGAAGAATATGTCCTGGCGAAGATCCGCACAGAAGATCATTATATTACTAACAGATGCTGTGAGTCATTATCGTGGTGATGGTTCTTATCAGCCGTTTGATCCGCAGTATACCAAGGACGAAGTTATAGCAGCTCTGAAAGGATTCGCCACACTTCACATTGTAGCTTCTACAGGAGGTTACTTCTCTGAATATGATACTGACTTTTCTTCACCGGATGATCCGAGGGAGATAGCTGTCGAAACCGGAGGTTTGATCATCTACCAGGATCCTTACGGTGAGCCCGATCTATCGGCTATTGGTATAGTAGAATACGTTGAATCTTCCTGGATCATAGTCTTCCAGAGCGATTCTCCGGCCGACACACACGATGTTGACATATACTTCGACGCCGACGGTGATACGTTCACAACAGATGATCAGGGCGCGCTTCATCTGGTTGGAGTGGAGTACTGAATTTGGTAATCTCGGAGAAAATAAAAAGAGGGCGGAGATTCCGCCCTCTTTTTTAATATTTAATTGCTTGTCGATGAATGCGATCGGGTTCGTTTTGATTTGGCAAAAGCAAAAGGCGAATGTCAGTCCTTGTTGTGTATAAAAACTCTATGTGGGCCTAAAACGACATCTACCTGGAAAAATTCTTCAGCTTTTCATTAGCTTTCAGAAGAGGTTTCTCAGTATTGCTGAACGCAAAAGTTAGCACTCATAAAAACGGTCGCCGAGCCACAGGTTTTTCACCCTCTTTCTTCCACAAAACGCACGTGATCACACGGCTTTCACAAGCGTTGAGCGTTTTTCTGTCTTTCTACCCTCATCACACATCTCGGTTTCTAAGTCTTGCGAAGCGCTGAGCGAGCGCTTAAGCAAACAATTAC
>DPRG01000011.1 GCA_003538775.1 Thermotogae bacterium | reverse complement strand
TTGCATAAGCGTTCACTCGGCGCCTCGAAAGACTTAGAAACCGAGATGTGCAACGAGGAAAAGAGGAGACAAAAAACACCCAACATTCGTGAAAGCCTTATGATCAAATGCGCCTTGTGGGGAGAAGAGGATGAAAAACCCGCGGCTCGGCGATCGTCTGTGTGAGTGTTTGCTTCATCGTTCTGCGAGAACGCGAAAACGCTATATTGAAGCAGTAAAAAAGAGAAGCCGGAATGGCAAAGAGAAAAGTGTGATGTATCTTTCGGTTTCAAAACGATTTTGTAGGATTATTCTTTTGCATGACGAAGGTTAGATAAATATGGTATATCATTGAATAGATGCAGAAACTGCTTCGCTGTATATGATGGCAGGGAGGTGACGCTTTGAGAGTTTTAAGTGGGATGAGAGCTACTGGAAAGCTTCATCTTGGGCACCTTGTGGGAGCTCTCAGAACATGGGTGGAACTTCAAAAGGAACACGACACTTTTTATTTTGTGGCTGACTGGCATGCTCTCACAACACATTACGATGACACTTCAAAGCTAAAACAAAACACTCTGGAGGTTGCCAGGGGTTTTCTGGCTTGTGGTATAGATCCAGACAAGAGTGTGGTTTTTGTTCAGTCGGGTGTCAAAGAACACGCGGAGCTGTTTCTTATATTCTCAATGCTGGCGCCTGTGGGACGTTTGGAAAGAATTCCCACATACAAAGAGATAAAGACGGAGTTAAATTACAAGGATCTTTCTTCTGTTGGATTTCTATCATATCCGGTTCTTCAGGCTGCTGACATCCTGATATACCGCGCGGCGGGTGTTCCGGTTGGAGAAGATCAGGTTTATCACATAGAGTTCACCAGAGAAATAGCGAGGAGGTTCAATTACTATTTTGGAGAGGTGTTTCCGGAGCCTGAACCTTTATTGTCGCCTGTCCCAAAGCTGCTTGGAACGGATGGTAGGAAGATGAGCAAGAGCTACGGTAACGTTATTGAGCTGGATACACCTAAGGATGAAGTGGAAAGTAAGATACTGCGTATGGTGACCGATCCCGCTCGGAAACGAAGAACAGATCCAGGAGATCCCGAAAAATGTCCTGTCTGGAGCTACCACAAGGCGTTCACATCTTCAGAAGAAGAAAGAGAATGGGTTGTGGAGGGATGCACGAAGGCTAAGATAGGATGTGTTGACTGTAAGAAGCTGTTGCTTAAAAACATGTCTCCGGTCCTGGATGAGATAAGGGATCGCTACGCATCACTTTCGGACGAGTATGTCATGGATGTGGTAATAGAGGGTTGTCGAAAAGCCAGGGAAGAAGCCGAAAAAACCATGGAGCTTGTGAGAAAAGCGGTTAATCTTCTTTTCTGAATATGAATAGATTGAAACCAGTATTTTCACTTGCTGGTGGTGTTTTGCTTGTCTCCACGGCGGGCCTTTTGATAAGAATCTCAGGCGGTCCGCCAATGAAGGTTGCTTTTTACAGGGTATTTTTCGCGTTCCTGATATACACCCTTGTCTCGGGTTTGTTTAAATTACGCATTCCTTATAGTTTATCGTTTAGAGAGATTTTTCTTGTCGTCCTCGCTGGTGTTTTTCTTGGCCTTCACTTTGGTTTCTGGGTTTCTGCTTTTGGATACACCACTGTTGCTGGTGCGGTTATACCGCTTTCGTCACAACCTATAATTGTCGGCGTTCTGGGGTATTTGTTTTATAGAGAGAAGCCCGAAAGGAAGATTCTTCTTCCACTTTTTTTCATATTCACTGGCCTTTTTGTGATGTTTTTGATGGATATGAAGATTGAAATATCAATTGGTCTTGGGGATATACTTGCCTTCACCGGAACGGTCATGGTGGCTTTTTATTTCATTGTAGCCAGGTTGTGGGTTCCGCGCATTGGAGTGTTACTTTTTAACATGTGGACATACGGTGTGGCCACACTTGTGCTCTTGATAGGGGTTTTATGGGGAAGATTCAACCTGTTGCCTTTGAGAGGTGTCGAACTGCTGTGCTATTTTCTTCTGGCTTTTGGTTGCTCGTTTTTGGGATACAGCCTTATAAACAACTCGTTAAAGCATTTCAGGACGGTTAACGTCTCGCTGGCGCTTGTAGGTGAACCCGCCCTGAGTATACTCTGGGCTTTTCTTTTTCTTAGTGAGGCACTGACGGTGGCACAGTTTCTGGGATTCGTTCTCTGTGTTTTCGGCTTGTTTCTCCATTTCCGGCAGATCAGGTGATATAATCCTTGTGAAGAGTGCCTGTAGCTCAATGGATAGAGCGCTGGACTCCGGATCCAGAGGTTGCGGGTTCGACTCCCGCCAGGCACGCCAGATGGATGCAATGGAGAAAGGGAAACGCATTAGAATCTTTACAGATGGAGGATCGAGCGGCAATCCCGGAAAGGCAGCCGCTGGTTTTGTCGTATATGAGAGAGATAAGCTCATCGCGCTGCACGGAGAGTCGCTTGGCTATGCCACCAACAACTTCGCAGAATACAGGGCGCTGGAGCTGGCGCTTGAATGGATCAAAAGTCGCGGTTTATTCGTGAGTCAGCTGGATATATTCTGTGACAGTGAACTTTTGGTCAAGCAGCTCACGGGTGAGTATAAAGTGAGAAGCGGCAGTTTGAGGGAGATTCATCAGAGGATTAAAGAGCATTTTCAGGCTTTTAAAGCAGTAGAGGTGAACTGGATTCCTCGTGAAAAAAATCGTCTGGCGGATTGGCTTGTGAAATCGATTCTGAAGGGAGAGAAGGCGCCTTGAAGAAGGGAGATCTCGGTATAGACCTTGGTACGGCGACGTTTCTTGTTTATCAAAAAGGGAAGGGTGTAGTCATATACGAACCTTCCTATGTCGCCATTTCTCGCAAGACTGGCAAGATCATCGCGATTGGCCAACAGGCTAAAGAAATGATCGGCAAGACCCCTCAAGAAATACTCGCTGTTAAACCGATGAAAGATGGTGTCATAGCGGAATATACGGTGATTGAAGAAGTAATGAGAAGTTTCATAAAGCGAACAAGGCCGGGTTTTGGCTTCTTCAAGCCGAACATGGTGATTGGTGTTCCCACCAAAATAACGAACGTGGAACATCGCGCTGTCGTGGAAGCGGCTATGAACGCGGGAGCAGGGAAGGTATATGTAGTCAAGGAGCCCATAGCAGCCGCCATAGGGGCTGGAATAGATGTTACAAAGCCACAGGGGAACATGATAGTGGATATAGGTGGCGGAACTACCGATATTGCGGTTATAAGCCTTGGTGGAGTTGTTGTGGGTGAATCTTTGAGGATTGCTGGCGATGCGATGAATGAGGCGATCATAAAGTACGTTCGTAAGCAGTTTCAGATGTACATTGGGGAAAGCACGGCCGAAGAAGTCAAGATAAGGATCGGTAAGGCACATCCCGATGAAGAAGATCTCGAAATGGATGTGAAGGGGAGAGACGTGGTTACGGGATTGCCCAAGAAGGTGACTCTCAATTCGGATGATGTGATGCAGGCTTTGAAGGATATCCTGAGAACGCTGATTATAGGTATACACAGCGTTCTCGAACGCACTCCCCCAGAACTCGCGGCGGACATAATGGGTGAAGGAGTGTACCTGGTCGGAGGGGGATCAAAATTAAGAGGATTGGATAAGCTCATAACGGAAGAGACGGGTATCAAAACCATACTGATATCCGAACCTGAGTACAGCGTGGTCAGAGGAACGGGAGAACTTTTAGACAACGATGAACTCTTGAGTGTGGTTGCTTCTGTCTACGGAGCTTGAAAAATTCGAGAGGAGGGTTTGGAATGAATGAGATGAAGTTGAGCTGGCTGGGAGGTATGAGGTTTTACTCCAGAACTCCTTCGGGTCACGATGTTTTTCTCGACAGTTCTCCAAAGGTTGGTGGTACGGACACAGCAGCCCGCCCTATGGAACATCTGCTGATAGCGCTCATGGGTTGTACGGGTATGGATGTGGTGTCGATACTCGAAAAGATGAGAGTGGATGGTTACACATTCGATCTGGTTTGTGAGTATGAAAGGGCGGAGGACCATCCCAAGGTTTACACGAAGATCAACCTGAAATACGTATTCAAAGGAGAAAATTTACCGAAAGATAAACTGGAGAAGGCGGTTAAACTTTCTCAAGAAAAGTATTGTTCTGTTTCAGCCATGTTGAAAAAGGCGGTAGATCTCACCTACGAAATCGTCGTAGAAGAGTAATTTAACCCTGAAATAAAAACGAGGAGCGTGATTTTCTTGGGCGAACTTGAGGAACTCAGATTGAGAGTTCAGCAGCTGGAAGACGAACTTCAGGTTTGCAAACAGAGGGAGAGGGAGCTTGAGGCTCTTTTAGAGCAGTACAGTGAGCTGATAAAAGAGGAACTGAAAAGCTATGACGACTTCGTTGGAGAGTTCGGTACCAGCCGCGTGATCGATCCCGTCTCGAGAGTATTCAGCAGGGAACATTTCAGTAAGTTTCTGGTTTATTTCCATCAGAAGGCCTTCGAAGAGGGAATCCCCTACGGTGTCGTTGTGATCAAGCTTCGCGATTACACCGAGACCCTCGAACATCTTGGAGAAGAAGTCTTCCAGAAGTTCTTGATGAAGTTTGGAAAGGTATTGAAGGAACTCGTGAGAGTGCCTATGGATGCAGTGGGAAGACTTTCAGACGATACCTTCGCCATAGTTCTAACTGAAACTGCGAAGGATGTTATGGATTCCATTGTTTCAAGGATAAAAAGCAATCTTGAACCCTTGAAAAGCGAGTTTAAAGGTGTTGATTTTGACATCCGCTTCACTCACTATCCCGAATCTTTGACGACGGTTGAAGAGATTCTTTCCGAGATTAAAGGTTCGAATTGAAAAACCTTTGGACGGAGGTTTCGGTGGTGGGTAGTTTTGTTCTGGAAGGCCCGATAAGGCTTTCCGGGAGCGTTAAGATAAGCGGTGCTAAGAACGCGGCTCTCCCTGTTCTGGCAGCGATCCCTCTCGTGAAGGGGGAAACCGTTCTTCATAATGTTCCGAGACTCGAAGATGTTTTCACGATGATACAGATACTTGAGAGCCTTGGGATCTCTTCCAGATGGGACGGCAACACGCTGATTCTTAAAAACAACGGTTTGAGAACCAACGAGGTTCCTTACGAGCTCGTTCGAAAGATGAGAGCGTCTTTCAACGTTCTTGGCCCTGTGACTGTGAGTGCTGGTGAAGCGCGCGTTCCACAGCCCGGAGGCTGTGCGATAGGGGTGCGTCCTGTCAACTTTCACATAGAAGCTTTGAAAACACTTGGGTTTGATCTTGAGGTTAATCACGGTGTTGTTGAGGCGAAAATCGGGAGAGTTTCGGAAGGCGAGGTTAAAACTGTCAGCTTCCCACAGCCCAGTGTTGGTGCAACGGAGCACACCATGACCACTGCTGCGGCAATGGAAGGTGTAGAAGTGACAATAACCAACGCGGCTCAGGAGCCTGAGATCGTTGACCTTCAAAACTTTTTGAATATGTGCGGTGCGAAGATAGAAGGCGCTGGGACCTCTACTTTACTTGTTAAGGGTGTGAAAACCCTTTCAGGGTGCGAATATACGATAATGAACGACCGCATCGAAGCGGGGACTTACCTGATAGCAGGTGCCGCAACCGGAGGGAATGTAGTGGTTGAGGATGTGGAACCCGAACATTTGAAGGCCCTTCTTGACGCTTTCGAGCGAGCGGGAGTGCCTCACGAGGTTGGCGATACCTGGATCCGTGTTATACCTGGCGGAGAATACCGACCGATTCATCTGGAAGTCCAACCTTATCCAGGTTTTCCGACCGATCTTCAGCCACAGATCACGGCGATGTTTTCGACCGTAAGGGGAGTTTCTGTGATAAGAGAGCACGTTTTCCGAAACAGATTCCATCATGTGCCTGAACTGAACAGAATGGGTGCTTCGATTAGTGTTGAAGATGGTACAGCGGTTATCGAAGGTGTAGATAAACTTCTTGGAGCGCCTGTTGAGGCTACCGACTTAAGGGCCGCCGCTGCGCTTGTGATCGCGGGGCTCATGGCAGAGGGGAAGACAATCATTTCGAGGATCGAACATATATTCCGTGGTTATGAAAATGTGCTGGAAAAATTCAGAGCCCTTGGAGCGCAGATCGATTATCTCGTTGATGAATGAAAAATCTGAGAAGGGGGTATAGAGCGTATGAAAAAACTCACGGTGAAGGATGCGCCGCTTGCGGGCAAGCGAGTGATCATGAGAGTTGATTTCAACGTGCCATTGAAGGATGGAGTAGTGCAGGATGATACACGTATAAGGGCCGCCCTGGAAACGATTAAATACGTTGCGGAAAGAGCGAGGCTTTTAGTATTGTTATCGCACCTCGGGCGTCCCAAGGGAGTGAAGGATCCACAATATTCCCTTGAGCCTGTTGCAAAGAGGCTGGAAGAACTGCTTGGAAGACCTGTTGTTTTCATTCCAGAGGTGGTGGGAGATGTTGTTAAATCAAAGCTGGAAGGACTTGAAGATGGTTCTATCGTTCTTCTGGAAAACACGCGATTTCATCCGGGAGAGACGAAGAACGATCCTGAGCTCGGCAGAGCCTGGGCGGAGCTTGCGGATATACATGTTAACGATGCCTTTGGCACGGCTCACCGCGCCCATGCTTCCAATGTTGGAATAGCGAAGTATCTGCCGAGTGTTGCAGGTTTTCTCATGGAAAAGGAAATCCGCTTTTTGAGCAAAGTGACGTATGACCCTGAACACCCATATGTAGTTGTTCTTGGTGGAGCAAAGGTTTCAGATAAAATCGGTGTGATAACCAATCTTCTCGAAAAAGCCGACAGGATTCTCATAGGCGGAGCGATGATGTTCACGTTTTTAAAAGCGCTTGGGAAGAATGTTGGGAGTTCCAGGGTGGAAGAGGATAAGATAGATCTCGCGATGGATATCATAGAAAAGTGTAAGGAAAAGGGTGTGGAACTGGTACTTCCTGTGGACACGGTGATAGCTGAAAAAATCGAGGAAGGTGTGGAAAAGAAAGTAGTGGATGTGGATGAAGGTATACCGGAAGGATGGATGGGGCTTGACATCGGGCCAAAAACCCTCGAACTTTTCAAGGAAAAACTCAGAGATGCGAAGACGGTGGTCTGGAACGGTCCAATGGGTGTCTTCGAATTAGAGGGGTTTGATGCCGGGACCAGAGGTATTGCAGAGTTTCTTGCAGGTATGAAGGACGCCACGACGGTTATTGGTGGTGGGGACAGCGCTGCGGCTGTTGCAAAATTCGGTCTTGAGAAAGAAATGAGCCATGTATCCACTGGTGGAGGAGCCTCCCTGGAGTTTCTTGAAGGCAAGGAGCTTCCTGGAATTGCAAGTATCGCTGACAAAAAGACCGGCAGGCTCGTTCTGGCCGGTAACTGGAAGATGCATAAGACACCGTCTCAAGCTGTATTGTTCGCTCAACAGCTTGTTTCAAGCGTGAACGCTCAGGGTGTGGATGTTGTTGTCTGTCCGCCTTTTGTGGATATTCCAGGAGTGGCAGAAGTGGTTTTTGGAAGCTCCATAAAGCTTGGCGCGCAGAACGTTTATCATGAAGATGAGGGGGCTTTCACCGGCGAAGTTTCTCCTCTGATGCTCAAGGAGCTTGGTGTGGAATATGTCATTGTGGGGCATTCGGAGCGGAGAAAGATATTTGGTGAATGCGACGATATGATAAACAGAAAGATCAAGGCGGTTTTGAAGCACGGTATGACGCCAATATTCTGTATAGGCGAGACACTTGAAGAGCGTCAGAAGGGGCTCACGTTCAACGTGATCGAACGTCAAATGCGTCTGGGCCTTGAAGGACTATCTGCTGACGAAGCGAAAAAACTCATTATAGCTTACGAGCCTGTCTGGGCTATAGGCACTGGCGTTGTTGCGACACCTCAGCAGGCGGAAGAGGCCATGAAGTTCGTCAAGGATCTTTTGAAAGAGCTTTATGGTGAAGATTTCGACATACCCGTCCTTTACGGTGGAAGCATAAAACCTGAAAACTGGTTTGGTATAGTTGTTCAAAAACATGTAGATGGTGGACTTGTCGGTGGCGCGAGCCTTGGCGAAAGCTTTGTTGAGCTTGTAGAGATAACCAGAAGGGTAAAGGCTGAGGAGGGATAGGTTGAAGATTTACTGGCTGGGTCATGCATGCTTTTTGATCGAAGGTAAAAGCGTCAGGGTAGTGACAGATCCATATGATCCCAGCGTTGGTTATCCGGTGCTTGATGTTGAAGCAGATGTTGTGACCGAAAGCCATCAGCATTTCGATCACAACGCCCATGGCTACGTGAAGGGAAAGCCTCGTATCATTTCATCTCCTGGAGAGCACAGAGTGGGAGATATCGTGATCAAGGGATTTGAAACTTTCCATGACGACGTCGGAGGAAAAAACAGGGGAAAAAACATCGTGTTCAAGATGTTGATTGACGGCATTTCAGTTGTGCATATGGGTGACATAGGAGAAGTGATCGATGGTCTGTCCGAAAAGTTGAAACCAGTGGATATACTCATGATACCAGTTGGAGGACATTTTACAGTAGGGCCAGAAGAGGCGAAGGAAATAGTCAATAAGCTGGATCCTCACATTGTTATTCCCATGCATTACAGGACCGAATACCTGAAGTTCGATATCGCACCGGTGGACAGATTCCTTTCTCTCTTCGACGATCACGAAGTTGTGGACAATCCCTTCACGGTACCGGAGAGTCTCGAAACATATTCCAAAAAGCCCGTAGTTTTCAGAACCATATTCAGAACGAGTTGATCTCGCCAAAGGAGATGACTGATCACCTTTGCACCGCACATGTCCGACGCGGTGCAAGGTTTTGTTTTAGTTGAATATTTAAAGATGTTACAAGCGGCTGAAAATGGAGTCACAGAGGAGGGATACAGGTTGAAACTCTATGTGTCTTTCGATATGGAAGGTCTGGCGGGTATAGTCTCCTGGAAGCAGGTGGATGAGAAGGACAGAAGATACGCGAAGGATCTTGTCAGAACGCAAATGGAGTGGCTTTTGGAAGCGATAAAATCCAGTTCGTTGAATGAAAAAGTCGAAGAGATAGCCGTCGCAGATTCTCACGCCAGTGGTGAGAATATACCCTACGATATCTCCGCGCTGGATGACAGAGTGTATTTGATAAGCGGAATGCTGAGACCTTTTTACATGATGCCGGAAATGTCCAGCGAATACGACAGAATCGTCTTTTTTGGCTACCATGCGGGTGCGGGGGCGCTCCATGGAATAATGGACCACACCTATTCCGGGACGGCCATACATTCGATTCGTTTGAACGGTGTGTTGATGAACGAAGCCACTCTTAATCTTGGATACGCGTGGAACGTTTACGGCGTTCCTCTTGCACTCGTGTTTGGAGACGCCGTGCTTGAAAAAGAGTTGAAAGAACGTCTTGAAGGTGAATATGTCCATGTTGTGACGAAATGGGGCCTCAGCCGCCATGGGGCGAAGATGAAGCCTTTCAACGTGTTGAAGGAGGAGTTGAAGGAAGGAATTCACAGGGCGCTGACAATGGACAGAACCGAGCTTGCGAGGCTACCCATGGAAAAACCTCTTGAGCTTCTGGTGGAGTTCAATTCCAGTGCCTTTGCTGATGTTGTGTGCACCATCCCTGGAATTGAGCGAGTTGATGGAAGGTCAGTCAGATTTGTTCACGACGATTACAAAGTCGTCTTTGAGTCTATCATGGCAATGGCCTATGCAGTTGGAGGGTTTTTGAGGTATTCATGAGGTTGAAGTTTCTTTTGCTTATTTTACTGTCTTCTGTCTTTTTCATAACATCGTGTACGCCGTGGCAGAGGACTGAGGAGAGAATCATCACCAAGCTTGA
>DPRG01000024.1 GCA_003538775.1 Thermotogae bacterium | reverse complement strand
TCGGGCTTTGAGGTGACCGGAACGAGTGTTATTCCAAGCGTACGGGCAAATCCAAGATAGTTGGCGTAAAAGGGCTCGATAACCAGCACCTCATCTCCGGGATCAGCAACGGTGGCCAGGGCAAACAGGACAGCTTCGCTTCCGCCGTTCGTAACTATCAATTCATCAGGGCTGACGATTATATCGAAATCTTCATAGTAGTGGCAAAACTTCTCCCTGAGCTCAGGGATACCGTTAGAAGGAGAATAAGATAACACTTTCGAGCTGTAGTTTTTCACGTATTCAAAGAATATCTGTGGCGTTTCTATATCCGGCTGACCGATGTTCAGATGGAAAACGTGTATCCCTCGTTTCTTCGCTTCATCTGCGTATGGAATCAACGATCTGATGGGTGATGGGGGAACTGAATTTATCCGGGGCGATATGTACACGTCGGCTCGACCTCCGCAATCAGAATATTTTTTTCGAATCCAGCAGAATAGTCACCGGACCATCGTTCTTGAGTTCTACAACCATCCTCGCGCCAAACTCTCCAGTGCGGACTTTCAATGCGTATTGCTCGCGAAGACGATTGACTAACATCGAATAAAGGGCTTCACCGTGCTCGGGCGGAGCGGCATCGGTGAAGGACGGGCGGTTACCCTTTCTGGCGTCGCCGTATAGGGTGAACTGTGAAACCACAAGAACATCTCCGCCTACATCCATAACCGATCGGTTCATCTTTCCTTCGTCGTCATCGAATATACGGAGGTTGGCTATCTTTTTTGCCATCCATGCGACATCGCTTTCGTCGTCATCGTGGCCAACACCGAGCAATACGAGAAGGCCTCTCCCTATGCTGGAGACAGGTCTTGAATTTACCATGACTCTCGCTTCAGTCACTCTCTGGACCACTGCTCTCAAGCGGTCATTCCCTCCTGATGTGTTCGACTCCCGGTATCGATCTCACATTGTTCATTATCTCTTCAAGATGGTAGGAATCCTTCACAAAAACCTGAAGCTTCACGAAAGCGATATTGGGATCTTTCTTCTCCACTTCAAGTTTTTGCGCTATGTTCATTCTTTCCAGATGATCCACTATCTGAGCAAGACTTCCGGGCCTTGCTTCTATCAAAAGATTTGTCGCGAAATATGGTTTGTCAAGCGCTTCATAAGCCCATGAAACATCCACCATACGATCTGTGGAAATGTTCCTCACATTCCTGCAGGTGGTCTTGTGTATCGTCACGCCTCTACGGCTAACTATTCCTACTATTCTATCGCCTGGTATGGGATTGCAACATTTCGCAATGATCACATCTATACCCGCAAGTCCGTCTACAATGACCGGCGAGCGCTTCAAGACCCTTGGAGAGCGACGCTTTCTCTTGGCTTCCTGTATGGGGTCAAGGACCCTTAAAAGGTCAAAGTAAGTCACAGAGCCTTCGCCGAGCCGGACCACAAGGTCATCAGCAGAGCCAATCCCGTTTCGGGTCATGAAGGCCTTTATCCTCTCGTCGCTCAGGATTTCTTCCACAGCCATGTTCTTACGCTTGGCAAGCCTTCGAAGAACTTCCTTACCACGCTCAACAAGTTCCTGATGGTATTTCTCTTTGAAGAACTTCCTTATCTTTGCTCTCGTTCTCGGCGAGCGGGCGTACTTGAGCCAGTCGAGTGAGGGGCCCGGGCTGTTTTTGTTTACTATGATTTCCACAACATCGCCCATCTGGAGTTCGTAATCTATTGGGACGAGCTTGCCGTTAACCTTGGCTCCCGCAAAATGATGTCCAACTTCCGTGTGGATGGTGTAGGCGAAATCAATCGGAGTCGAGCCTTTTGGAAGGTGTTTGGGTTCTCCCTTGGGAGTGAACACGAAGACCTCGTCCATCTGAAGCTCTGTCTCCAGATCCTTCAGGTGAGAAAGGCCGCTTATAACATCGTTCTGCCACTCCACAAGACGTGATATCCATTTGTTGCCAGCGGTTAATCCATCCTTATAAGCCCAGTGGGCAGCGAGGCCGTATTCTGCCTCTTCGTGCATTTTACGGCTTCTTATCTGTATCTCCAGGTATTCTCCACGTTCAGTTATCACCGTGGTGTGCAAAGACTTGTAACCATTGGACTTCGGAACGGCGATATAATCCTTGAACCTTCCTGGCACAGGGCTCCAGATGCTGTGCACTATTCCAAGGGCGCTGTAGCATGAGGTTTCATCTTCTGTTATAACTCTCAGCGCTATCAGATCGTATATCTCATCGAAGCTCTTTTGCTTTTCCGTCATCTTCCTCCAGATACTGTAAAAGTGCTTCACCCTTCCGCTAACGGTTGCTTTGATGTTTCTTGCGCGCATGGCTTCTTCCAGGGTCTTCTTGTAGTGCTCGGTGATCTCCATTCGTTCCTCCAGTTTTCTCGAAACCAGCGACTTCAACATCCTGTATTCATGGGGGTGCAGAAACTTGAAAGACAGGTCCTCGAGTTCCCACATGATTCTGTGGATTCCAAGCTTGTGGGCAACCGGGGCGTAGATTTTCAAGGTTTCTCGAGCCTTTTTCTGGATTTTCTCGGGATCTTTCACAAAGTGAAGAGTCCGCATGTTGTGAAGCCTGTCGCAGAGCTTCACGAGTATAACCCTGACATCGCTGGCCATGGCGAGGATCATCTTTTGAAGAGTGGCCAGTTTCATATAAGAGGAAAGATTTTCGTCCTCTATCTTGTCTTCTATCTTCAATTCGCTTATCTTACTCACACCATCTACTATTCTCGCGACCTCTGGTCCGAACTCTTCTTCAATACCTTCTATCGTGTAACCTTTATCACCGCAGTCCTCGACCACATCGTGCAAAAGAGCAGCTGCTATAGAAGTGGTATCCAGTTTCAATTCAGCAACCAGCTTTGCCACTTCCACAACGTGAGTGAAAAACTCATCACCGGAATCGCGGAACTGGCCTTCATGCGCAACGCGCGCGTAATCGTACGCGCGCGTTAAAATATCCAGCTCTTCTTCTGAAAGCTTTCTACCGAGAATCCTCTCGATATCCTTTACGAATTCAGAAACTACCGCTATCAAATTCTCACTCCCAAAATCATTATATCACCAATTGTCAGATTGCTGCGATATAATACTTCCACCACAAGCAGGGAGGGAAGTGCCTTGAAAAAACTCCTCAAAAACATCGACCTGCTCGCTACCTTCGGCTCCAGAGGAGAGATCACCGGTGGAGCGGTACTCATCGAGGACAACGTGATAATCAAAGTAGGGAAAACAGAAGAGATGGAAAACATCGGAGCTGACGAGGTGGTGGATCTTTCAGGAAGAGTTGTCCTACCGGGTTTTGTGAACACTCACCACCACTTCTATCAGACGCTCTTCCGGAATGTTAAAGAAGTGCAGAGCGCGAAACTTTTCGACTGGCTTGTCCATCTCTACGATAGATGGAAGCACATCGAAGAAGAAGCGGTGGCCTCTTCAACAAAGGTTGCCATTTACGAAATGATGAAAAGCGGTGTTACCACCACTACTGATATGTTCTATCTTTTCCCTCATGGCAAGGATGAACTCTTTGATGTAGAGATCGAAACCGCCGTTAAAACGGGAGTGCGTTTTCATCCCACGAGGGGCAGCATGTCTCTTAGCAGAAAAGATGGTGGATTGCCTCCAGATGAAGTGGTAGAGCCAGATGAACGAATACTTCAGGAAAATGAAAGGGTTGTGAAGCAGTATCACGACCCCAGAAAGTACTCTATGCTTAGAATAGCGCTCGCTCCCTGTTCTCCCTTTTCCGTAACTCCTCGACTCATGAGAGACACCGTGGAGCTCGCCGAAAAGTACGATGTTCTGCTTCACACGCATCTTGCAGAGACGCAGGACGAAGAAGCTTTCTGTATCGAAAAATTCAGGAAACGGCCTGTGGATTATATGGAAGAACTCGGATGGTTGAACCCGCGCGTATGGTTTGCCCATCTGGTCTGGTTGAACGAGGATGACATCAAAAAGCTCGAGGAGTACGATGTGGGCATGGCTCACTGCCCTGTATCGAATATGAGGCTCGGTTCCGGCATAGCACCCGTTTATGAAATGAAAGGGAGAATCCGTATAGGTCTCGCTGTGGACGGTAGTGCGAGCAACGATACCAACAACATGATCGCGGAGATACGAACCGCGATGCTTCTTCAAAGAGTGAAATATGGGGCCGACGCCCTGACGCCACGCGAGGTGCTTCACATGGCCACTGTCGGTGGTGCCCGGGTTCTCAGGATGGACGATTATATAGGAAAAATAGAAGAAGGTTATGCGGCAGATATCGTCGCTTTCAGGCTCGACACCCTGGAAATGTCGGGATGCCTTGATGATCCTCTTGCGGCCATAGTGATGTGTGATGCGAAAAGCGCTGACTTCGTGATGATAAACGGGGTGACGAAGATAAAAAATGGAGAGTTCCTGGATGTTGATTTGGAGGAGATAATATCGAAGCAAAACGAAATATCGAAAACCATTCTTCAAAAACTCTGAGGAGGTGCCTCCATTGCTCAGAAATTTGAGAGAATATGTGATACCAGCATCTGTGAAAGAAGCCTGGCAGGAATATTCCAGTGGCAAAGCGTTGTTGCTCAGCGGCGGCCTGGCAATCGGTTTGAGAGAGGATTCTTCCACCGAAAAAATCGTTGATCTGCGAGGTTGCAGGCTGGACACGGTGGAAGTGGAAGGCGATTACCTCGCTGTGGGGGCTACAGTGACGCTTAACCAGCTTCTCGAAACAGAGATATCGAAGAGGATAGCCACTGGATTTCTCAGAGAGGTGATCTGGAGAACGGGGTCTTACCAGATCCGCAATATGGCTACTCTCGCGGGAAGTGTGGGACAGTGGTACGGATGGAGCGACATCGTTCCGGCGCTTCTGGCACTCGATGCAAAGCTGCGTGTTTACAATGGAGATTGCTCGCTGGTCAGTCTGACGGAGTTTCGTTCCATGAAACCAAAGCCAATCATCACCCATGTGCTTCTACCGCTCGATCCCGCTCTTGTAGGTACCTTCGTTAAGATCGAGCGCACTTCCTTTGACATAGCCACTGTAAACGCTGCTTTTGTTGCGAGGATCGAAAACGGAAAGATCTACAACGCAAGGGCAGCCGTTGGCGCAAGACCCGGGCCGGCACAGCTTGTTGATCTCTCAAACTTCGAAGGAAAGGTGCTGGAGGAAAACGCTCAGGCTATCGCGGACACCGTTGTGGAGAATGTTACATTCGGATCCAACGATCTTGCATCCGCCTGGTACAGAGAACGCCTGATAAGGGTACATCTGAAGCGTTCGATTGTAGATCTCGCAAAGGGTAAAAAGCCCTTCAATATACCCGAACCTCGCTACACAGAATCTTCTGTGCTGCTTGAAAAAAAAAACAAAAGGGGGGGGCCGGGCTGGAGGCGGGCGACCTGCCCGAAGAGATCCCGGTCTTGGTGGAGCTGCTGGCCCGCCGGAAACGGAGCTAGCGGGGGAGAAGAGCCCCGGCTGGCTCGGAATCGATATAACAGTGCACCGAGGGAATGGGGGGGGCGTGAGACGGAACACAACCCCCC
>DPRG01000119.1 GCA_003538775.1 Thermotogae bacterium | reverse complement strand
CCTCTGGATGTATATTAAACGCAGGTGTACTTTAAATTTCATCTTGAAGCTACATTTAGACAACGGTACCAGCACTGGCGAGGAATAAGGCGTTTGAATGATAGAATTTTAGACAACCAAGATACTTCCAGTAAAAGATACTCTAAGATGGAGGAGATAGAGTTGGCCACCATATTTTTGGACTTTGACGGCACCTTGGTGGACGTCATGCCGCGATTTCATGCGATCTTCTCTGAATACCTCACACAGAAGGGCTATCCTTCGCCTGACGTCGACGAGTACCGCAGACTCAAACAATCTCACAGTTACGATCCTGAGATCTTCAAGGTGCTCGGTTTTGAAATCGATTGGAAGGATTACAGAACCTGGAAAATGGAGCGTGTGGAATCCGTGGATTACCTGCGTCTGGACAGATTGATAGGTGATCCACACCAAGTGATCGCACAGATCCGACAAAAGGGCTATTCTGTGGTACTTCTGAGCGCTCGAATGGAAAAAGAAAATCTGATGTTAGAGCTCAAATGGCTTGGTATTCATGATCTCTTCGACAGTGTCATCGTGACGGAGCGATATGAAGATGATTCGAAAGCCAGAGCTCTGGCTGGTTTTGTCGGTGAAGGAGATATCATAGTTGGCGACAGTGAAACAGAGGTAATCGCTTCCAGAGAGCTGGGTATAAAGCACTTTGGTGTTGCCACAGGTTTGAGATCACCGGGATTTCTTTTTGAACAGGGCGCGCGTGTGGTTCTGCGCGATTACACCGTCCTGCCAGAAATGCTTTGAAGCGTTATGAGACTCTTCGAAGAACTTGTAATGCTTTTTGTTGCGATGATCCTCGCGTTTATGCTTGCTCTGGTTTTTTCATCTGTCATTGGCGTTCTTCGCTTAGTGGACGTCTACGAAAGCAAACTGGAGAAACTGAGGGCGCTGGAGCTGGTCATGCTTGACAGAAACGCCGAAGGACTGAAAAGCTGTACATTCACTGCTGGGAAGATACGCATGGAATACGAAAGTGGAAAATCGGTGACCTACGAGCTCAGATACAGTCCCTCTACATCCGATCGGGCTTTCTACAGGGTAGCAAAGATGCCGGGTTTAAGACCGGGATACAACATGGTGTACAGGAATAGGGATCTTGTTAGCGTATCATCGGAAGCTTCGGGAAGCGTCATCGTCCTGGATATAGGTGGGTTGAGAGTGGCGTTTACAAAGCTGCCTTAATTGCCCTGATGGTTTAGAAGCGCTACTTTAACAGCCGCTCCTTCTCTGAGCAGATTCTTCGTTCCCCCACCTCTTGAGACTACCTTCAAAGCAGCATCAGGATCGATGATCTTAAAGCCGGCGAAGATCCGCACCTTTTCAAACGCTTCGGGGAACATGGGGGTTGTTGGACCCACGAGGGCAACCTTTGAGGTTGTCAGATACGGCTCTATCTGAAACCAGAATGTCTTGTTCGCAAGACTTGCCGATGTTATCACCGCTGCCTTGCATTTTGGGAGGATATAGGGAATCATCCAGTCCGGGATGGTATCCGATTTGTTTTCGCGTTCAAAAACATAAACCTGATGAGTTCCCACAGCAGGAAGAGCCTTCCTCAAATCGCCCACCATGGCCACGGAATCGTCAGGCTCCAGTTGCAGGAAATCGGCAAGATCTCCTTTCTTGAAGTCTTTCTCATAAACGGAGTTTAAACAGGCGTTTATCGTGGCAAGGCCAAGAGAAACCTTCACAGGATCGGAGTTCTCGTAAAGTTCGATGAACTCCTCTGCCTGCTGCCCTGTTTCAAGGGTTCGTTCCAGAGGACTGCATCCACCTCTGATCTCAGATCTCAGTATATAGGAAAGCCCGGCTCTTCCATCGGAAAGCTTCACAGCGCAGAGCCCCAGACCGATCACATAATCTTCAACGGTTGCAGAACCCGCGTATCGCTTTGCCGATTCGAGCAGCTTTCTCACTCTTTATCCCCTTCCTCCTCTTCTTCTTCGAAGGTGAGCTCTTTTTTGACCTTTTTGTAGATGTAGAACTCCAGCTCGTCTCCTTCCTGTATATCATCGAATCCTGCGAGCTTTATTCCACACTCCTGAGGTGCTTCAACCCGCTCGACATCTTCCTTGTAATGCTTCAGTGATTCTATTGCCCCCTTGAAGATCTCTTTGGATCTTCTGTATACCCTGACAAAGCCGCTTTTATCCGCATAACCTTCCTGGAGCACCACACCAGTTATTTTTCCAACTTTGGATATCGTGAAGACCTTCTTCACCTCTCCGCGACCGGTGAACTCTTCCACAGTTTCCGGCTCCAGCAAACCTTCCATCGCCAGCTTTATATCTTCAATAAGGTCGAAGATGACATCGTATGTCCGTATCTGGATGCCTTCCCTTTCCGCTTCCTTCCTCGCGGCTCCATCAACCTTGACTCTGAAACCAATGATAACGGCGTTTGAGGCTTCAGCCAGCATGACATCGCTGGCGTTTACGTTGCCTATTCCGGAATGTATGACATCTATTTCCACTTCTTTCGCCCTGAGCTTCAAAAGCGCCTTTTTGATGGCCTCGACCGTCCCGAAGGATTCGGCTTTGATGATCAGGTTGAGCTTCTTCTTCTCTTCACCTTCCATGAGTTTGAGGAATTCTTCGAGTTTTATTCGCCTTTTCAGTGGTTTCTTAACCTTTTCTTTTCTCTTTTCCACTATCTTCCTGGCTTCGTTCAAAGAATCGACGACGTAGAGTGTAGAGTGCACATCTGGAACTTCCTCGAACCCCAGCACCTCTACGGGATCGGAAGGATGAGCTTCTTCCACGTTTTCCATTTTATCGTTGAGCAAGCTTTTCACCCGACCCATCGTGTTGCCGGCGACTATGTAATCCCCTCGCTTGAGGATTCCATCTTTTACTATCACCGTGGCTACCGGGCCGCGGGCTCTGTCGAGTCTGGATTCTATAATAACCCCCCTCGCTCTTCCCTTTGGATAACACTTTATCTGCGACATTTCCGCGACTATCAGTATCATCTCCAGGAGATCTTCGATACCCACACCTGTTTTTGCGGATATAGGTACCATTATCGTATCTCCGCCCCAATCCTCTGGAACCAGACCAAGCTGACTGGCCAGCTGCTGCTTTGTATATTCAACGTTGGCGTTGGGTTTGTCGATCTTGTTTATCGCGACTATGATGGGCACATTCGCATTCCTTGCGTGGTCGTAGGCCTCCACGGTTTGCGGCATCACGCCATCGTCCGCCGCCACCACGAGTACGACTATATCCGTGGCCTGAGCTCCCCGTGCACGCATCGCGGTGAAGGCCTCATGGCCAGGAGTGTCAATGAAGGTGATCTTCTTCCCTTTGTATTCCACCTGGTAGGCACCTATGGACTGGGTGATTCCGCCAGCCTCTCGCTCCGCCACATTCGTCTGTCTTATTCTGTCAAGCAACGTCGTTTTGCCGTGATCCACGTGTCCCATTACGGTCACAACCGGTGGGCGTTCGACGAGTTCGTCCGTGTGCTCTTCGTAAAGCCTCCTGAAATAAAGCTCGAGTTCGTCTATTTCTTCCTCCGTTTTGACTTTTTCAACCTCTTCTTTCGGCTCCGTTACCTCCAAGAGGGTGTTGTAATTGAGGGCGATTTCTTCTGCCTGGGACTTTGTGAGCTCCTGTCCAGGTCTGAGGGCGATGCCTTTTACAAACATATCTTTTATGATCTGATTTTGAGAAACACCGAGTTTGGAGGCGAGAACGTCGAGGCGCAGCTCCGTAGAAGGAATCTCGATCTCCGCGATCTCTTCCTCTTCTTCTTCCTCTTCTTTCTTTTTCTTCGGCTTGGACGGTTTGGGGGCTGCTTTCACGGGTTCTTCTTCAAACGCTTCAAGAATGAGGTTGACCGTTTCCTCGTCCAGAACGCTCATGTGATTCTTCACCGTTATGCCCCAGCTCTCAAGTTCTTCTATGAGCTCCTTACTCTCCAGTCCGAGTTTATGAGCAAGCTCGTATACTCTGAGTTTATGTGCCAATTCCATCACCTCTCAGTATTTTCGATATCCTCTCGGCGATTTTCGTATCGACCACACCCACGACCGAGATTTCGCCGGTACTACCCAGAACCTTTCCAAGATAACCCTTCGTTACTTCGCGAAGTTCCAGAAAGGGGATTTTTTTTAAACCGGCTCTGCGAATCAGTTCGTTCTTTATAGTACCACCGGTATCCGAACAGAAAAGAAGCAATGCAACCCTGCGAGAACGGATTGCCCGCCTCAGTCTATCCTTACCCCATACAAGCTTTCCGGCGCGTTTGGCAATACCCAGCCATCCAAGCACGTTTTTCGTTTTTTCATACACGCTTTCATTATATCGCATCACCTTTAAGCTTCTTTTTTCGGCCGTTTCATATCCCTTTTGGGGATCTTTTCAGGCATTCCGTGATATAATAATATCCCCCCAAACGGGGAGTGTATTCCAAAGGAGGCGATGTTATGAAGAAGGTATTGTCGGTTCTTCTTTTGCTGGTTCTCGCTGCGCTTCTGGTAGCTCAGACGCTCACCCTGACCATTCTACACACCAGCGACCTTCACGGCAACATTTTTCCGATAAACTACGCTACAAACAAACCATCGGATGTCGGATTAGCGAAGATCTACACACTCGTCAAGGCTGTGAGATCCGAGAATCCGAACGTTCTGCTGATCGACACGGGGGATCTCATCCAGGGAACACCTCTCGAATATTACCACGCTCGAATTGAAAACGATTCCCCGGATCCCATGGTGCTGGTGATGAATCACATGGGATTCAAGGCCTCGGTTCTTGGAAATCACGAATTCAACTATGGAATGAACATACTGAAAAAAGCCATTTCCGAGGCCGAATTTCCTTTCCTGAGCGCGAACATAGTCAAAAAGGGCACAGATCAGCCGTATTTCAAGCCCTATGTGGTGCTCGAAGTGTCGGGGGTGAAGGTGGGACTTTTGGGTCTGACGACGAAGTTCATCCCCAACTGGGAGGATCCAAAGAATATCGCCGAACTGGACTTTCTGGATCCCGTGGAAGTGGCGAAGAAGTACGTGAAAATCTTAAGGGAAGAAGAAAAGGTGGATGTCGTTATAGTAGGTTATCACGGAGGCCTCGAACGTGATCCGGAATCCGGCGAACCCACCGAAGAACTGACGGGTGAAAATCAGGGTTACCAGCTTCTTCAGGAGGTTCCAGGTATAGATGCGTTGCTGACCGGACACCAGCATCGCTCTCTCGCTGTGATGATCAAAGGCGTTCCCGTCACACAACCCAGCAATTGGGGACAAGAACTGGGAAGGATTGACCTTGTGCTCGACAACTCTTCCGGAAGCTGGAAGATAGTGGACAAAAAAGTAACGCTTCTTTCCACAAAAGGTGTCGAGGCAGATCAGGAGATTCTATCACTCGCCCAGTCGTACGAAGACAAAGTGCAGAAATGGCTTGATCAACCGATAGGCTGGGCGGAGGGTGATTTCTATGTGGAAGATCCTCTTTCAGCGCGGCTCGAAGACCATCCACTCATAGAGTTCATAAACAGAGTGCAGATGTACTACAGCAAAGCTAAGATTTCCTCTGCTGCTCTCTTCAACAACGATATAAAGGGCTGGAAAGAAGGCCCAATCACCTTGAGGGATATAAACGCCGTCTACATTTATCCCAACACCTTGAAGGTGCTGAAGGTGACGGGTAAGGATATAAAGGACGCACTGGAGCTCAGCGCCAGCTACTTCGATTACGATGGAAACGAAATAACAGTCAACAAGAGCTGGGTTGAACCGAAACCTCGTCACTACAACTACGATATGTGGGAAGGAATACACTACATCATCGACGTGAGCAAACCTGTAGGACAGAGAATCGTTGATCTTACCTTCGAAGGGAAACCCGTGGAAATGGATAAGGAATACGAAATCGTTCTGAACAACTATCGTGCTGGTGGCGGTGGAGGGTACACGATGTTCAAAGGAAAACCCGTGGTGAGGGAAGTCATGATGGAAGTGGCCGAGCTCATGGCTGATTACGTGATGCAACACAAAACGATAAGACCAACGGTGAATCACAACTGGTACGTGGGTATCGAAACGTATCATGTAGTGGAGCCCGGAGACACGCTTTCTTTCATTGCGAGGAGTTACGATGTGAGCGTCAAAGACATTCTCAGATGGAATCCATGGATTGAAAATCCCGATCTCATCTACCCGGGTCAGAAGATTCTCATCTACGAACCTTACCTTAGGACCATCCTCAGCTTCTGATAAGGTCTAATGGTGAAAAACGGAAAGGGCACGGTGATCACCGTGCCCTTTTCATTTCTTTCGCCAGAAGCTCACCACTTCGGCTGCTATGGCCAGTGCTATTTCCTCGGGCGTTTGAGCGTTTATATCAAGCCCTATGGGAGTCTTTATGCGGTTCCAGTCGTCCTCTGTGAATCCTTCTTTCAGAAAGGCATCTTTGAGCTCGGCATTCTTCTTGGGGCTTCCGATCATACCAATGTATGGAGCCTCGCTCCTCACGACGTGTCTGAGTACATCGAGATCGTGAGCGTGTCCGCGTGTTAGAACCACAACGAAGGAGTATCTATCAACCTCAACGGGAATGTTTTTCCAGTCTTCTAAACATATCACTTCGTCTGCCAGATCCTTCGCGTGTTCACAGAAAGGCGGTTCATCTATCACAACAGTGGTGTAGTTGATCTCTCGGAGGATCCTGAGCACGTTCATGCCTATTGTACCTGCGCCGAAGACCAGAACACGCTTTCTGGGACCGAAATATTCCAGAAAGACCAGGGTTCGCTCGCCGCATGTGCGATCGGTATTGGCTACCTGACTTCTGTGTTCAACGTACGAAAAAAGCGCCGATTCCCCCGTTTTGACGAGTTCTTTAGCTCTTTTCACAACCGCCTCTTCAAGCTTTCCTCCTCCAAGACTTCCCACAACCGTTCCATCATCGAAAACGACTATCTTTGCCCCCAGAGGTCTTTCGCTCGACGTCTTGCGGTCCACGACCGTGGCAAGAACGAGAGGACGATTGGACTCCAGAACCGCCTTCAAAACCCTCCTGGTATCTCCAATCAATTTCTCATCCCCTGTTTAGATGAGTTACGAGAGTCTTTGGAAAGACCGCGTAGAACGCCGCGGCTTTCACCAGATGATCGATTTCACAGAACTCGTTTGGAGAGTGTGCGTATATCTCGTTGCCGGGTCCAAAGCCGACTGTGGGTATTCCAAAAAGGCCCATTGTAGCCACGCCGTTGGTGCTGAAATTCCACTTTCCAACCCTTGGAGGCTCTCCAAAGAGCGATTGGAACGTATCACCAGCGGCTTTTACAAGAATGTGATCCTCAGGTATGAGCCACGTTGGGAAGTACTTCTTGGAAGAGTACTCCATGCCAGTGAAGGCACGTGCACGATAAACAGGCACATCTATTTCTATTTCTACACCCGCTCTCCTTGCGAGTTCAAGAAGTTCTTCCTTAGTGCTCTCTTCCGTCTCATTTACGGTCAGTCTTCTGTCAATGTGTATTTCACAGAAATCGGCAACCGCGTTTAGTGATGGAGAAGAGGAGCGAATCTCAGAGACCACTATCGTTCCTTTACCGAGGAACGGATCCGCATTTTTCTCAAGCTCGTCGTTGAACTTCTCAATCTCGTTCAACAATTTGGCCATCTTGTAGATGGCGTTGACACCTCTTTCCGGCATACTCGCGTGGCTGGAAACACCACGGGTTCTCACCTTGTACTCAATCCTTCCTCTTTGGCCTCTATAAACTCCCAGGTTCGTCGGCTCGGTGATAACGACAAAATCCGGCTTGAAACCATCCTCTTTCACCATGTACTGCCAGCAGAGACCATCACAATCCTCCTCTATAACCGAACCGACAACGTAAACCGTGAAGTCATCCATAAGTCCCAGATCCTTCAGGATCTTCATTCCGTAAACCATTGACGCCATACCGGCTTTCTGATCAGCCGCTCCACGACCGTACACCTTTCCGTCTCTTATTTCTCCACCAAGGGGATCCACTTCCCAGTTCTTCTCATCTCCGATATCAACGGTGTCTATGTGAGCATCCATTGCTATGACGGTTTTGCCGCTTCCTATCCGGCCGCGGATGTTTCCAAGCCCGTCCACAATGATTTCGTCAAAGCCCACCTTCTCCATTTCCTGCGCTATTCTGTCGACAACGTCTTTTTCCTGGCCGGAAAGACTCTTCCTTTTCACAAGCTCCGAAAGGAATGTCGCGACATCTTCTCGAATACCTTCAGCCGCGCTAAGAACCTTCCCGAAATCAACCATGGTCTCCGCTCCTTTCTGTGAAGAAGTCCTTTATCTCTTCTATGATATTCCCCTTTTGTTTCTCCAGTTCTTCACGATACTTGCGTTTCAGTAATTCGAAATCGTAAGTTTTGAGATGGGAGAGGGCTATTAAGAGACTCACTCCGTCTTTGAAGAAGAGACGGAAATCTCTGTCCATAGTGTTGAGAACTCGCATATTTTTCGCCGAGCCAAAGACAACGAAAGGCACACCGAGATAAGCCGCTATGAGAGCCCCATGAAGTCTGTAAGAAATGACAAATTCCGTGCCAGCAATGACCGAGAGGGCCTCTTTCAATCCCACTGGTGCGATCTGAGTGGATATACCCTCTTTGTTCAGCATGTCTGCCAGTCGGGATAAAACGATTCTATCCTTTCGAGGCTCGAAAGAGAGTAGCCTCACTTCCCTCTTATTCATCTTTGTTATCGCCTCGACCACGTCTTTTTCTTTCGCTCTCATTGTTGGGATAACACAAACGTAATCAGATACTGGCTCCTCTTCCAGAGAAGATACCACCTCCTCGATGGCCATCACTGCGGTGTCCCATCCCAGTTTGAATCCAGAATTACAGGAAGCAGCGTACCTGAACGAAACCCTATCTCTTAGATATCCTCCCACGTTTCTGTTAGAAAGTATGGATTTCAGGAGTTTCCTGGCGATTCTGCTTTGGAGAGGCCCCAGTCCCTGGTTCAAAAAAAAGACCTTTTTGTTCATAAAAAGTGCCGCACGAACGACAGACCAGTAATAAAGGAAACTTCTGAAGCTCGTCTCATCCTGGAAAAGATTCCCGCCGCACAATACAACACCATCGCTTTTTTTCAGACTTCTGAGGATGTGCACGGGGTTCAACCTTCCGCGGTCGGGAAGAAGCGTGATGAACACCACATTCTGGAAGGCCGATCTCAAAAAACGTCTGGCGCTTTCAAGCATGAGTTCGTCCCCTATATTTCCGTATCCCGTATAACCCAGTATCAAAAATCGCCTAACAAATCCCGACTTTTCTCCAAGCACTCTTTCATCCTTTCGTCCACAACGTTCAGAATCTCATGAAGGCTGTTTCTCAGGTTCCCTAAGAATTGCGGTATCTTTTCATAAAGGGATCCCAGTTTTTCAAGAGAAACCCGCAGAGTGAGCAGTTTTTTACCCTCTAAAGGCGCGCGGAAAAATTCCTCTGTTTGCAAAAAAAGGTTCGGAAAGGCTTTCATTAGTTCATCCTTATAACGCTGTGCGAAGGCTTGAATAAGTCCCTGGAGTTCATCGGGAAAATCAGGGTCTTTCAAAAGCGTCAGGTATACGCTCGATCCCCTGCAAAAGATATGAAAGGTCGCTTTCCCATGTTGCTGCACCGTGTTATGGTGTTTTAGAAGGTATTCGAACACGTCATCACTTATCAACTCGGCGTAACTGAAGAAACGTTGAGCGTTGAGTTTCTCTTTGAGCAAGAGCTTTCCAAGCAGGCGTTTTTCGCCACATATCGAGATGAAAGGCGTTCTTATGGGAGACTGGAATATCTTGGATTTCACCTCGCGCGGTACATCTTCAAATATCGATTCGTAGACCCTGGAAAATGGCTTCGTGTCCACCTCTATTCTGTAAGGAGCCGAAGCGGATTCAGAAGGGTCGAGATAGCTCAGCCCCATCACTATCCTGCCGTCTGCATCCACAAATAGGCTCACACATGGGCGATCCTGAGAAACGAGCACGATCGAACTATAATGATCGAAGGCATCATCAAGCCTGTGAGATTCGTTTTTCAAGGCTTCCGACAAAGCCACCAGCATCTCTTTCTCAAATTCTTCTGCGAAACGCAGGAGGATATCCGTCCCCTTCTTCGGTCCCAGGCAGATGAATTCGCTCAAGTAAGTGTCACCACCGAACCCGTCCCATATACCTGACGAGCTTCCTCGGCGAATTCCTTAGAGAACGTTCTGGAGAGAACAAACAGTACCCTGCGTTTCACAAGCGGAAGATCAACGTAACCGTCTGTGAAGATCACCAGCCCTTCCACCCTGAGCTCTTTCTGAGCGTAGTCTACCGCAGGCTGCAGATCTGTTCCACCTCTACCGAGTATTTGAAAGTCCTTCCATTGGCCTTTAGAATACCTGGTAACCGAGCGAACGGCTTCATCTACCTGGATCATCCAAAGCTGGGTGTCGAGTAAGCGTGTCAGGCCGTCTATCTCCGAAAGGAAGGCGTTTATCTCATCTTCTATTATGCTACCGCTGGTGTCGAGGATTATGGCGATTTTGGCCAGATACTCCCTCCTCCAGCCCGGCTGATCACTGTACCGCCTGTTCGGTCTCATGGGGGTTCTGTAGCGCTCACCGAGGATGGCGCTTCCCACGAATCTTCTCAAGGCCGTCTTCCAGTGCACCCTGGGTCTGGATATCACCACATCCACTACCTCTTTAATAGCTGGTGGTACGCGGTCCCTGCTCTTAGAAACCGCCTCGGAAACCACCTGCTTCAAAAGATCCTCAACCATTTCCTGTGAGATCGGAAGAGTTCCGAAATCCTCATGGGAATCAACGTTCTCTCTCATCTCTTCTATTATTTCAAGGTCTATCTTCTTCGATTTATGAAACTCTTCGAGAATCCATCGATGATACTCTTCAGCGGTCCTGTTGGGCATGAAGTCAGGAGGAGCCACAAAGAGTCTTTCGTTGTCTGTTCCACACCCTTCAGCGATCAAAACATCCAGAGGTACACTGAAGGCATAAAGCCCTGGAATGTGCTGATTCACAGCCGCGTCCATGGCGAGATCCCAGATAATCCTGTCGCGTTTGTTTTCAGGCTTTATCAGCACGTGACCGTTGATTATGTGAAGGAGTTCATGAAGAAGGAGTGCTTTCACCAGCTCTTTTGGTTTGTTCTCAAGAAGTTCGGGATTGTAGAAAAGCTGAAAACGTCCCTGATCAGAAACCCGCAGCTTCAGGGTTCTAACCCTGCTGGTGGCGACCCTTTCCAGATACATGAAGACATAGGTGTAAAACGGGCTCTCCTTTCCCAGTTCTATCGCGGCGGATTCAACCGGATCCAAATTCAGTCCCCCACAACCGATGAGATCTCTGGATAAGTTGCAAGCTCTTCAAGCAACGCATCGTATACGAATCTGAACGTTGAGCTTTTATTTGAAAGGTTTTCGAGGTGCCTGATTATCGAAAACGCCATGTCTTTGGGTATCAGAGAGGTCAGTCGAGCGATGGATTCCGCGACCTTCGGAGCCGAGTCTACCAGTTTTTTCGCCTTATCGTTATCCATTCTTTCAAGGTAGTCGTTCAGCCGCACTATGAGGGAAGTGAGTTCAGCTGTTGAAGCTTTCCTGAATCTCTTCTCCATCGATTCGTTCATCTCAAAAAAGACCTCCTCCGGTGAAGGCAGTTCCACAACGCCTTCCAGATGGTCGAGAAATACCCGGGCGGCTTCCGCTCCAACGATACCGGCGGCGAGAACGTAACCGTAGCGTTTGATATCCCCTTCGCTCATCCTGCTTAAAACCCTTCCGAGCTTGTACCAGCTTCTCGGGCTGGGGCGAATCTGGAGACGCATGGACACAACCGTGTCGCGTATCAGGAACTCCGGGTAGTCATCGATGAAAGAGCGAATCGTCTCTGGCACTCCGTTCTTCTCGGCCCAGACAATCCATTCTTCGGCATCCGGGGTGATCTCCAGGTGGAAGAATCTGCTCATGAACGCTGGATCGGTGATTAGCTCTACCTGATCGTAATCCTCGTCAGGAGGATTGGCGGCCGCCATCACCCAGGTGCCTTCCGGGAGTATATGGTTGTGTATGCGCTTGTCGATGAGAAGCTGCATTATGGCGTTTCTTATCGATTTGTGAGCTCTGTTCACCTCGTCTATCATGATGAGCGTGTCTCCCGATTCCGGCCACCAATCAGGTCTGAGAAAAACCGTTCTATCGCCTTCACGCGAAGGCAAACCGATCAGATCACCCGGTTCCATCTGCGAGATGACAAGGATGATGAGCTTTCTTCCCGTCTCCTCGGCTATCTCACGCGCTACATCCGTTTTTCCCACTCCAAAGTGCCCCCAAACAAGTGGGACCTCACCTGCTTCCATGATCAGCTTCGAAAGGTATTTAACATCTTCTACTCTCATCTTTTCTCCACCTCTTTCGGCCAGGATGCTGAAAGGCGATCATATCATTAAAGTCTATCATGCTAGCCACGACTAAAGCGCTTTACGGCCACGAACGCGTTCACCATGAGCATCACCGCAAAGAGGTGATACAGCGAAACAAAGACCACGATCATCAAAAGATGTATTCCCACTGGTTCTGTGTCTCCGTGTGCAAGGCCACTGAGATTTGCGTAGGCCTGAGTGGCAAGTAAATCTGCAACCAGAAGAACGAGAAATATCAAAAGCTTTCTGAACTTCACTCCGCGCAATTTGCTGAGCACAACCATTCCAATCCCACCTATCAGACTGAGCAAGAAAAGCTCCATGGGCATCAAAAAATCGTAAAGAAACAATCCGCGAGTAGCGAGAGCCACGAAGGAGAAAAACACAGGTGCAACAAGAGGAAGGAGCGTCATAACTGAAAAGGTGTATCCCAGTATTCTGTAAATTTTTCATCACCTCCATCCGGGCTACGCTGTAAGCCCAGTATATTGTACAATACGATTGAAGAGAGGATGTGAGGAGGAATATCACAGTGAAGATGGGGTTTCTGGGAACGGCATGGGCTGTGAGCACATCAAGCAGGGACAACACCTCTCTTTTTTTAACAACGGAAAAAACAGCGGTTCTGATCGACTGTTCCGGCAATGTTTGGGGGAAGTTGTTGAAGATGGGTTTCGACCCTCTCAAGCTAGAGTCGATCTTCATCACTCATGGGCATGTGGATCACGTTTACGGTCTGCCTTCGCTCTTGGAGATGATGCGTCTTTCGGGAAGAAAGAATCCTATGAAAATACACGTTGGAAAGGATTTTCGTGATCGGATTGAAAGACTTCTCGATCTTTTTGAAATAGAAAAACACGCTGACTCTTTTAGAGTCGATCTTCTACCTCTGGAATACGAAGAAACCGCTATTACAATAGGAGATCTTTCGATAGGCACTTTCCCAGTAAAGCACACCGTGAAAAATCTGGCATTGAAATTCGCCACGGAGAACAAATCTGTGGTCTATTCGAGCGACACGGCATTCTTTGAGCCTCTGGCGGATTTCGCAAAAGGATGTGACGTTCTCGTCCACGAGGCCACGATGAGTACCGCTCTGGGAGACAACTACAGGGAAGGACATTCCACACCTTCAGACGCTGCCAGGATCGCCGAAAGAGCAGGTGTCAAACGGCTCTTTCTCGTCCACGTGGGTTACTCGGTAGCTAAGCAGCCAGAAAAGGCCATTGAAGAAGCGAAAAAACACTTCAGGGGTGAAGTGTTTATTCCCCACGATCTGGATGTGTACGAGATCTGACGCTCAGAATATGAAATAGCTCCCTTCTGGCACGATCATCTTCACTTTCTTACCTGGAGCTACATCGACCTCGTGGTTCACAAAGAGGGGCTCATTTATATCCTCGACTTCCACTTCATAACGGTACTTCGAACCAAGGTAAAGCCTGTCCTTGATCACGCCGATCAGCACAAGATCACCTTCTTTTGTGCTCACATCAGCTGTCGCATCGACGATGTTAACCTCATCCGCTCTAATCACCACAGACGCTGTCTTCTGCTCGTTTTCGATCCGCTTCGTTATGTTACCCACCTTGACAAGACCGTTCTCTGCGGGCACTTTCACTATCGTGTTCATCCCGACAAAATCAGCCACGAACAGATTCCTGGGATTGCGGTATATCTCTTCTGGGGTGCCTGACTGGAGGATTTTTCCCTCGTGCATAACGATTACTCTATCCGCTATACTGAGCGCTTCTTCCTGATCGTGGGTAACGTACAGGGTGGGGATTCCGAGTTTTTGCTGGAGCGCTTTGAGTTCAAAACGTATGCGTAAACGAATCTTGGCATCGAGATTTGAAAGAGGTTCGTCCAAAAGGAGCACTTTTGGTTCCACCACTATGGCCCTCGCGAGCGCAACCCTCTGCTGTTGCCCACCGGAGAGCTGGCTGGGTTTTCGATCGGCAAGCCCCTCCAGGCCGAGAAACTCCAGAGCCCACTCTACCTTCTCTTTTATCGTCTTCTTATCTATTTTTCTCAGCTTCAATCCGTAAGCGATGTTTTCGAACACCGTCATGTGCGGCCACAAAGCGTAATTCTGAAAGAACATGGCTACGTTTCTCTTCTCAGGTGCGAGGTCAGTGATGTCTTCACCGTGAAGGAAGATTCTTCCTCCGTCGAGTTTCACAAATCCCGCGATAGAGCGCAGTAACGTGGTCTTGCCAGAACCGCTTGGGCCTATCACTGCCAGAAGCTCATTTCCCTCTATGGCAAAGGACACATCATCAAGCGCGTGAACCTTACCGTAGTACTTTTTTAAATTGACTCCTTCGAGCACTGCCATGTTCATCAACCTCCCAGTCCGGAAATGTACTCGGCTTTAAGGTATCTTTCTATGAGTATCATGAAGAGCAACGAAGGTATGATCAGAATGATGGAGATAACGCTCGCTATCTGCATGTTGTATCCCATACTTGCTGTGTACATGAGAACCGGCGCTGTTTGAATAAACGGCGCGCCGATGAAGAATGCCGCTGTGAATTCACCCATCGACCAGAGAAAGACGAAGATCGATCCGGCGATGAGACCGGGGACTGCAAGTGGAAAGGTTATGGTCCAGAACACCTTCAACCTGCTGGCGCCGAGGTTTTGAGCTGCCTGTTCGAGCTCAACTGGAATTGCCTTGAAGGTGGCCGTGATGATCCACAGAGAAAAGACAAGGGACGCCATGGTATGAGCCAGGATGATTCCCCACATGTTGCCCTTGAGTCCAATCCTTCCGAAAATACTCGCCAGGTTTATGAAGACCGGAAGCTGGGGAAACGCCTGCGGCATGAGAAAGAGAATCAAAAGAATCCTCTCAATGGGAAGTTTGTACCGCGCAAAACCATAGGCCGCTGGCAGAGAGAGTGCAAGTGAAAGAGCAACGGTTATCAGCGCCACGGTAACACTCAATATGAGCGAGTCGAGGACTCGCCCCTGTGCGAACACGTCGTGCCAGAACCTCAAAGTGAACTCCTGAGGTATGGGGCTTGGCCAGTACCATCTTCTTGCGAAACTCCACAGCACTATTCCAACGAGAGGGCCTACCATCAGAGTCAGAATGAGAATAATAACGACTACCTTCAGCGTGAGCTTCCAGATACTGAATCGCTTCATCCTTTTATTCCCCCTCTTTCGGCGACCATGTATCTCAGATAGTAGATCGCCAGAACCATTACGATCAGATAGGATATGACTCCAAGACTGTTCGCGACGCCCCAGTCGTTGAAGTAGTTGACCCGAAACATCATGTCGATGGTGATCATGTTTGGCTTGTTGGGTCCAACCATCAAAGGTATCGTCAAACTGCTTATCGTTCTCACAAAGGTGAGGATCGTCGCAACCATTATGGAAGGACCGGAAAGCGGTATGAGGATATCGAAGATTATTCTAAGCTTGGAGGCTCCCAGATTCTGCGCGGCTTCCACGTAGGCGGGCTCAAGGGCCTTGAACGCCCCGAGAATGATCAGCGTGGCGAATGGCGTCATGACCCAGACGAAAGAGAAAAGGAGCCCGGTCCAGCTTCCAGAAATACCTGGTAGTTCTTCCACTCCGATTATTCTCGTGAGAAGGGCATTCAGGGTTCCATGCGGCGCCAGAAATATGCGCATAGCGTGCCCCACTATCAAAAAGGGGATGAATAGAGGGAGTCTGTACATGTAATCGAGAAACTTCCAGTCCCTGAAACGAAGATAGCTGGCAATGGCTATGCTGATTACCAGAACGACCCCCACGGTGGCCGCTGTCATGGCCACAGAATAAACTATATCGCGTGTATAAAGTTCAAACACCTTCGCGTAGTTTCCCAGGGTGAAGTTACCCGCTCTGTCGTAAAAACTGCTCCAGATAGCTCTTATCAAGGGAAACACGTAAAGCAGACCAAGGACTGAAAGCGCGGGAAGGATCAGAATAAAACCCATGGGACTCTTTATCTTCTCTTCCAATCTCGTATCCCCCTTTCCAAAAGGGGGGCTTTCGCCCCCCTTGCTCAAAGCTTCACGGTAAAGATCTTCAAATTATTTTTCAACCCACTTTTCGTAGGCTTCAAGTATGTCTTCGTAGTATCCCGTAAGCGGGAAAGGTTTTCCGTACTTGAGAAGGTCTTCCTGCTTCACGTCTTTGTAAAGGCTCTCGAGGACTTCCTTTTTCAGATAGGGCGCAACGTAATCATCGCCGATCGCGGGATACCAGTTGAAACGCTCAACGATGTACCTTGCCTGGATTTTCGGGGAGGAAACGAATTCGATGAGCTTCAGCGCGTAGTCGGGGTTCTTCGCCTTGAGCGGGATGACATAGTGCATGGGCTGGCCAGGCATACCTGGAGCGGGAATGAATATGCGAATGTTGGGATCCATTCTTCCCTCTCTCATCCACGTGTAGAACATATCAACCCAGACGGGGCCCATCCAAATCTCACCTCGGTTCAGCATATCAAGTGTTCCCGCGTTTCCACTGGTCATGGTCACGTATTTGTTGAATTCTTTCAATTCGGCGAAGATCTGCGGCCAATCTTCCTCGTATTTCTTGTCGTAAGGGCCGTTCAGGAGTTTGTCGGTGTACTGGGACTTCCAGTAAACCCATCCGTTGACGAAGGAGATACCCGAAGCTCCGTGTTTTATACCGTTGTATCCAAACTTTCCGGGGTTCTTCTTCACCCACTCAACCAGCTCCGCATAGGATTTTGGAGGATCTTTAACGTATCTGGGGTTGTACGCTATCGCTGTTTGACTGTGGAACATGGGCATGACGTAACCATCGACGTTCACGCCAAGAGCGATTTCGTCGGTGTTTCTCACAGCCAGCCGTTTGGCACTGAGGAAGTCCGTGTACTGCCTGATAAGTCCTTCCTGGAGAGCCCAGACAGCTCCGATTTCGTGGACTATCGCTACGTCGATATCCCACTTGTCCTTGCCCGAATCTCTCTCGATCTCGAGCTGTTGAATGATCTGTCTCGAACCAGCGGGACCGGGGCCTGTGCCAACCACCTCTACCCTGACGTTGGGATAGAGCTTTTCAAACTCGGGCGCGATCTCATATTGGAAGAAATCCACCATGTTCTGGTCTCCTGCAACCATCATCCTGAGTTTGACCTTGATCGGGAAGTCTTCCTGGGCTACCACGAGAGCCACAAACAAAGTCAGAAGGACCGTCACCACAACCCATCGCCTCATAAAAACACCTCCTCTTTCTTTTATGGGATTTCCGGGAACTCCCGGATTTATGCATTCATTTCTTTCAGGATGTTCGAAAGAGTTCTGTACGCCAGTTCAGCTGAAACCCTTGGATTTTCCGGAAGCGGCATGCATTCCACGGAAATGTATCCGGAATAACCTATATCTTTAAGTGCTTCAAAAGTCTCACGGAAGTTCAAATGCCCGCTTCCTGGAGCCCAGCGGTTGCTGTCGGCAACATGAAAGTGGAAGAGCTTTTCTCCAGCCTTTTTTATGCTCTCCGAAATACACGGCTCTTCTATGTTCATATGAAAAGTGTCAGCAAGCAGTCCAACGTTCGCACGATCGACCGCATTTATCAATTGGAGTGCTTCATCCACCGTGTTTATGAAATCTATCTCATAGCGGTTCAGGGGTTCTATTACCACTCGAACATCTTTCTGAGCAGCATAATCGGCAATTTCTCTGCACGTGGATACGAAAAGCTCCTCGACTTCTTCTTTGGATCTGCCGCGGCGCAAACCGCGTATGAAACCTATGATCAAAAACGCTCCGAAGGCTGACGCGAAATCGGTATGCAGTTTAAGACGTTCAACAGTTTTCCTTCTCACCTCAGGGTCGGGATCTATCATGTTGAGCTTTTCCACCAGTAACGCCTGTCCCGTTCCCACGGCTATCGCCTTCATACCAAGATCGTCGAGTAATCCTTTGATCTCCTCCACATCAACCGAACGAGGGTCCCTTATGGCTATCTCGACAGCATCGTAACCGATCTCTTTTGCCATTCTCACTCCGCTGAGAAGATCTCCCTTGAACGCAAGTGCGTCGAAAGAGGCATCGCCTGTGCTGATAACGAGGGCGAGCTTCATTCTTCCACCTCCGTTTCGAGCCTCTGGAACTTTTCGATGGCTTCCATTACTATTACTTCTACATCCTTTTTCCACAGTTCTTCATTGAATATCTCTACCATGATCGGACCCTCATATCCAGTCATCAGAGCAGTTTTCAAGTATTCATTCAGCGGGAGTATCCCGTCACCGGGCATCACACGATCCTCGTCTCTGGGTTCTCCCTCTGTCTTTCTGATATCGTCTATATGAACCAGGAAAATCAGATCTCCAGGTGTGGATTCCAGCTCCTTTAAAGACGATCCACCGAGGAACAGGTGGGCGCTGTCCACAAGAAGGCCGAGATGCCGGGAACCAACACGCTCCACGAGTTTTCTGGAATCGCCCAGGGTTCTCACGGAGCTTTTCGAGAAGTAAAGAAACTCAAAAGCCAGCTTCACACCAAACTCCTTCGCAACCTCGGAAAGTTTGAAAAGATTTTCCACACTTCTGTCAAGAAGCGCTTCGCGCTGGTGCCCGCCTTCGATAAAGCTCGGACATACCGTTATCATTTCTGCCCCAATGCGGTTCGCAAGATCGCACAATCTACGGCACTCTTCCAGCTTGTCCTCGACGTTGTCAGGAAGAGTGGCGTCTCCAAGAGAATTGATGTCGTAGAGAACAACGCCCTTATCGTCAGCGAGGTTCTTCAATTCACCGAGTTTACCAGAAACCTCCACTTTCAGAAGCTTGTCCTTCCATACTTCGAGATAACGCACGCCCGATTTGCCAAGAACCTCGATCTCTGTGAAAAGATCGTAAGGCATAGTTGTTGCTCCGCTAATACCGAGCTTCACCTGTTTCACAAACAACACCCCTTTTCAGTATCTGGAACAGATCCCGCAAGCCTCTGTATCTCTCGCCTTTTACGACAAGATCGGCCGCTTTTTTCACTTCTTCTCGCGCGTTTCCAACGGCCACACCGAGTCCTGCTCTCTGAATCATCTCTATATCGTTCATGTTGTCACCAACAGCGATGACATCCGAAAGGTTCACGCTCAAAAGCTCCGCAAGCTCCTCCAAGCCTGTTCCTTTGTTGATTCCTCCAGGTAGTATCTCTATAAGGTCGCTCTCAGAACGTACAATGTTCACACCGTCTTTTTTTCTCGTGGCGAGCTCCTCAGAAAGCTCATCGAGTCTTTCTTTAAAACCAACGAAAATGATCTTTATGACGTCATTTAGAGTGATATCATGTACACCATCCACGAACTCGCATTCTATTCCATCGCGCCTCAGATAACCTTCAAGCGCTTCGACCGGATTCAGCGCGTATATGTTATTTCCTGAAAAGATGAGGATCGAGACGTCTTTAGGAGGCGCTTTGAGAATACTGGTTACCCTGGAGCGGCTCATCGTGTGGAGTTTTATCGGTTTCAAAGCTATGGGGTCGAATATCATGCATCCATTGAACAGGATTACCGGGAGCCTGATCCTCGCACGTTCGATATGAGGGAGCGCTGCCGGGATACTGCGTCCCGTAGCGAAAGTTATCCCATAACCGAACGACTCAAACTCTCTCAAAAGTTGCAGAGTTTCGTCGTTTATTCTGTGATTTTCATCCAGAAGAGTTCCATCGAGGTCTGTCACGAGCAGTTTCATTCGGTCTTCACCACAGACACCGCCGTTCTGCTGAAGCAAAGACCCACAGTCTCGTTTATCGACGGCAACCTTAATGACAGAGGATTGGATATTTCCACCGTTAGAACTCCCTGGTCTGTCTCCACCTCAAAACTCGCCGCACTTCCAGTGTAGATGCGTGAAACAACTCTACCTGATACATGTGCTTTATCCGTATCGCAGAAGGTTATACCCTCCGGTCTGACCACCACAAGTACTTCTTCCCCTGTGGTGAAGTCGTGTTTGTCCGGGAGATCGGCCTTCAGGCTGGTGCCGTTGACGAGTCTCAGTTCACAGGCGCTTTCTTCGAGTCTTTCTATCTTCCCATTCAAGAAGTTCGCCTTCCCGATGAATCCCGCTACGAATCGGTTTGCAGGGAAACGATAAACCCTCTCAGGTGAATCCATCTGTACGATTTTCCCTTCTTTCATAACAATCACTCTGTCGGAAAGTGTCATGGCCTCCAGCTGATCGTGTGTTACATAGATACTCGTTATTTTCAATCGGGTCTGTAACTTCTTGAGCTCCACTCTCATTTGCTCTCTGAGCTTCGCGTCCAGGTTCGAAAGGGGTTCGTCCAGAAGCAGAACCTTGGGCTCCATAACGATTGCGCGTGCAAGAGCTACCCTTTGCTGTTGTCCACCGGAAAGCTGACCCGGATAGCGTCTTTCAAGTCCCTGAAGGCCCACCATCTCCAGTACCTCGAAAACCTTTTTCTTTATCTCATCCTGGGGAAGTCGCTTGTTTTTAAGTCCATAGGCTATGTTTTCAAAGACCGTCATGTGCGGGAAAAGAGCGTAGCTCTGGAACACCATCGACGTTGGCCGTGCGTTGGGAGGTTGATCGTTCACCCTCACGCCATCTATAAGTATGTCTCCCTCCGTAGGGATTTCAAAGCCGCCGATGAGCCTTAAAGTGGTCGTTTTTCCACATCCTGATGGACCGAGGAGTGTTACGAGTTCACCCTCGCGAACGCCAAAACTCACTCCGTCCACCGCACGGACCACCGACGATCTGGAATCATGACTCCTGAAAAGCTTCACCAGGTTTTTCACCTCAACGTAGTAAGCCATTAAGCTCTCGCCCTCCTGATACGTTCCTGATATGAGAAAATGTTCGTTACCCATCGCAAGAGGAACATCGCAGCCACAACAAATCCTATAAGAACATAACTGTACGCCGCTGCCTGCGCCAGGTCACTGTTTTCAACTGAACCCAGTATGGCGACAGTTATCAACTGCCATTTTCCGGAAACCACAAATATCACCGCACTTATCGCAGTCATGCTCTTAACGAAGGTGTAGAAGAGAGCGGTGAAAAGCGCTGGCATCATCAAGGGCATGGTGATTTTCCAGAAGGTTCTGTAGCTACTTGCGCCCAGATCGAGTGACGCCTCTTCTATCGCCGGATCTATTTGGTAGAGTGCCGCGACGCCATTCTGCACTCCCACTGGCAGATGTCGGAAGACGAACACAAGGATGATTATCAGTGCCGTACCGGTCAACATAAGTGGTTTCTGGTTAAACGCGAGCAGATAGCCTATACCCACAACGGTTCCAGGAACAGCAAAGGTCAAAAGCGACATAGCTTCGATCACTCGTCTTCCTGGAAACTCCTTCCTCGCCACCAGGTAAGCTGTAAGCATGCCGAGAAAACCAGATAACGGCGTGGCTATAGCCGCAAGGAAAAGGGTATCCTTCAGGTATTCGGAACCTATATCGAAAACGTAACGATAGTTATCGAGTGTGAATGTGTGATTAACACCCCAGAGCTTTGTGAAAGAACCATAAAAGACCGTGCCATAAAAAAGGAAGATCACTCCCACCATAAAAGCGGAGATCAAAGTAAACAGCACCTTAACCCATTTAGCAGGTTCAAGGATCCTCATGGCCGAAGGTTTCCCCGTGACGGTAACGTAAGATTTGCGTGATAGCCAGTAGCGCTGAACGAAGAAAGCGATGAGTGTGGGGATCAGAAGAAGGATTGCAAGACCCGAGCCGTAAGGTATCCTGTAAGATCCCGTGATCTCAAGGTATGCCGCAACGCTCAGAACGTGGTAGTTTCCAGAAAGAATCAGGGGGTTTCCAAAATCGGCCATCGATTGAGAAAAAACCAGAAGCCATGAAGCGAGTATGCCGGGCATCGAAAGGGGAAAGGTGACCTTCCAGAACGTCTTCCACTTACTGGCTTTCAGACTTAAGGACGCCTCTTCAAGGGCCGGATCTATCGATTGAAGGATTCCTTCCATCGTCATGAACGCCGTGGGAAAGTAAGCGAGGGTTTCGACTATCAACAATCCCCAAAAACCGTATATATCGAAGCGCAAGCGATCGTTCAAAAGCCTGTGCGTTATGAGGCCGTTCCTTCCAAAAAGCAGAATCGCTGCCAGTGCTATAACAAACGGTGGAGAGATGATGGGAAAGGAAGCGGCTGTTCTGAAGAAGGTCTTGCCCGGGATGTTGACCCGCGTTATCGCATAGGCGAAGATATATCCAACAAGCACTCCCACGCTTGCCACGCTCACACCGAGTTTCAAACTGTTGAAAAAGGGCACGCGGAAGTACTTTTTTGTGAAAAGATCTTTGTATACCTTAAGATCAAAACCTTCACCTGTGGGCTGAAGACTCTTCAAGAAAACCATGGTGATGGGGTAGATCACAAATACAATCAGCAAAACAACGACAAGGATTATCATGGCCATGAGCACAGGTTCGTTCCAGATTCTCTTTAGTTGCTTGAAAGCGTACATATCCATCTCCCTTCCTCACCTGCTGATCGAGGAAAGGCGGATGCCACAAGGCATCCGCCTTTTACACGATGAGCGTTTAGGAACCGTATTCGATCTCGTTCTTCCAGCGCTCGATAAGCCTGTCCTTTTCACGGCCGAAGTAGTCGAAGTCCATCGGGACTACTTTGACATCGCCCATCTTCACTGAACCTTCCGCAACCTCCGCGTCCGGGTTCAGCGGTATGCGGTACCACTGCTTCATGAGGCTCTGCGCTTCGGCGGTGAGCATCCAGTCGATGAACTTCTTTGCGAGTTCTGGTTCCGGTCCGCCCTTTATGATGGACATTGCGCCGACTTCGTATCCCGTGCCTTCCTTCGGAAAACTCAGAACCACAGGATATCCTTTGCTTATGCCTTTCGTGATTATGTCGTGGGCGAAAGCGATACCTACGGTAACCTCGCCAAGACCCACCTGTGTCACACAGGCAGAACCCGACTTGTTGTAATGATGAATCTGCTTGTGGAGTTTTTTCCAGTAATCAAAGGCTTCGTCTTCTCCCATAAGCGCGACCAGTGCGGCAAGCACAGTGTAAGACGTTCCTGATGTGTAGGGGTAGGCAAGAGATATCCTGCCTTTGAACTCCGGCTTCAGCAGGTCGTACCATAGAATGTTCTGCGCGTCCCGTTG
>DPRG01000124.1 GCA_003538775.1 Thermotogae bacterium | reverse complement strand
CTCGGTAATTGTTTGCGTAAGTGCTCGCTCGGTGCCTCGCAAGACTTAGAAACCGAGATGTGTGACAAGAAGTGAGACAAGAGATTCCAGGGCTGTTAAGCAGATCGTTTCAATAAAGTGCTGAAACAGGGGGTTTAATCTCCAAGTGAGTCGTTTTGCGGATGTGAGAGGATACAAGAGGGTTTGAAATATACGATTGGATAAGTTTTTGCATCCATCGTTTGAAAGATTGAACATGCTCCTGCTTCTTGATTTTTCGATCACACTCTTCTGCGATTGAAACTGAAAATAGATATAGTATAATTATTCGTGGAGGTGAGAAAAATGAAGATCAACGCAACGGTCGAAAAAGCTCTGAACGAACAGATTAACAGGGAGCTGTATTCCGCCTATCTGTATCTGGCAATGGCAGCCTATCTGGATGAAAAAAATCTGCCCGGTGCTGCTCATTGGATGAGGGTACAGGCGCAGGAAGAAGTTGGACACGCAATGAGGCTTTACAATTACGTGGTTGAACGAAGAGGCAGGGTGGTGCTTGAAGCCATAGAAAAACCGCCGGTTGAATGGAAGTCCATAACAGATGTGTTCGAGAGCGCTCTCAAGCATGAAGAGAAAGTCACGAGTCACATTCACAGTCTCGTTGATCTCGCCCAGGAAGAAGGCGATCATGCGACTGTGAGTATGCTAAAGTGGTTCGTGGACGAGCAGGTTGAGGAAGAAGCCTCCGTTGATGAGATACTTCAGAAACTCAGGTATCTCGGTGAGGACGGCAGATCACTGATCATTCTGGACAGAGAACTGGCACAGAGACAGGGGTAAATTTTATCGATTAAAAAGATTCGATGATAAGGGCCCGGGCAAGGGCCCTTTCGTTTTTAAGAGTCAAAGTTCGGTGTTGAATTTTGCCTGCGTTTTCTCTTTACCACGTTTATCCGACGATGTTAGAATTGAAACACACGACGCAGGAGGTGCTTTTAAGATGAAGCGTTTTTTTCTTGTGATTATCCTTGCATTCGTTACGGCATCGATATTCGCTCAGGAGACTATCCATGTAAAGGCCGATCTCATCACATTGAAAGAGGACCTTGCCTTCCTCTCCTCTGAGGAAAGTCCCGTATGGATACAGAAGGGAGATCTAACGGTCGAGGCTGCGTCCGCCACGCTGTACAAGCGCGGCAACACATGGAATCGATTTGTAGCCGATGGAAACGTCGAGTTAAATCTGGAGGATCTATGGGCGACCGCTACCCACCTGGAATACGATATGGATAAGGAAACCGGCAGCATGAATGGAGAGATCCGGTTGAAGATCCTCCAAAAGGATTCTACCGAGACCGTGATGGTGCTTTGTGATTCTCTCACGTTCGACAGAAAAGCTGAAATTTACAGAGGAAACGCTACAGAAAAAGTAAGGATTGAAAAAGGAGATCTGGTGGCACGCGCTTCATCCTTCGTTTACGAACGTAATAAGGACCTTTTGACATTGGAAGGTGATGTATACATAGAAGATTCAAAAAATCAGCGTAAAGTCTGGGCTTCAAAGGCTGTTATAAACCTCCAAAACGACGAGATCACCGTCTATAAAGCGGAGATCGAACTGAGAACCGAATAAAGGGGGTATGAGCTTTGGTAGACATTAAGGCTCTCAGAGAGAATCCGGAAGAGTTCCGAAACGCACTTATAAAACGCCAAATGCCGACAGATTTACTGGAGGAGATCCTAAATCTTGATGAAGAACGCAGGCGGTTGATTACTGAAACCAACCAGCTCAGGGCAAAAAGAAACGAACTTTCCAGGGAGGTTGCGAAACTCAAAAAATCTGATACCGATGCTTCAACGTTGATAGAGGAAAGTAAACAGATAGGTGAACGGATAAAGGCTATTGAAAATAGGCTTTCAGAGATAGATGGAAGGGTTAATTATCTTCTTCTCAGTTTTCCCAATCCGCCACACGAAAGCGTACCCGTGGGCAAGGATGAAACTGAAAACGTGGTAATAAGGCAATGGGGTGAACCACGACGCTTTTCATTCGAACCGAGAGCCCACTGGGATCTTGGTCCACAACTCGGGATGCTGGATTTCGATCGCGCAGCGAAATTGAGCGGAAGCCGTTTTGTGATTCTGAGGAAAGAACTGGCTCAGCTGGAACGGGCCTTGATAAACTTCATGCTTGATCTTCACACCAGGGAGCATGGGTACGTGGAGATAATGCCGCCACATCTTGTAAGCCGCGAGAGCATAACGGCGACTGGACAGCTCCCGAAATTCGAAGAAGAGCTGTACAACACACAGCCAGACGATCTCTTTCTGATACCAACGGCAGAAGTTTCTCTTGTGGGAATGCATCGAAACGAAATCCTGTTCGAGGCTGACCTGCCTTTGAAATACGTTGCGTACACACCATGCTACCGGCGGGAGGCCGGCAGTTATGGAAAAGACGTGAGGGGAATGGTGAGGGTTCATCAGTTCAACAAGGTTGAGCTCGTCTGGTTCGCACATCCTGAAAAATCTTACGAGGCTTTGGAAGAACTCACATCGCACGCCGAAGAAGTACTCAAACGTTTGAAGCTCCCTTACCGTGTTGTAGAGCTGTGCACGGGCGATCTCGGATTTGCGGCTGCCAAAACGTACGATATCGAAGTCTGGTTGCCTTCTTACAACGACTACAAGGAAATCTCATCGTGTAGCAATACGGAGGATTTCCAGGCAAGAAGAGGTAATATCCGTTATCGGGCTCGTGACAATTCTCTCAGACACCCTCACACCCTTAACGGTTCGGGACTTGCGGTTGGAAGAACTCTTATCGCCATAATGGAAAACTACCAGACGGAGGACGGAAAAATAGAAATACCCGATGTTCTTCGCCCTTACATGAATGGGTTGGAGGTTATAGGATAGTTGCCTCATATCTTTTACGTTAGCGAGATTTCGGAAGACACCGCGTTCTTCGACGAAGAGGAGACCCATCATTTTCGCGTCGTACGAGCTGTTCCTGGGGACATAATAGAAGCCACCGATGGCAAAGGAAGGATTTACAGAATTGAACTCGTGGAGTTGAAAAAACGCTGGACGAGAGGTAGGATCGTTGAGATCATAAAGGAAGAAGCCCCTCCCGAACCCGAGGTTACGGCTTTCGTTGGCGCTTCAAGATGGCAGAGAATGAAGTTCGTTGTGGAAAAAAGCGTAGAACTCGGTGTGAGGTCGCTCGTGGTGTTCAAGGGAGATCTTTCGCATCCAGGTAGTGAAAAGGAAGAATTGGATAAATATCGAAGGACTGCAATAGAAGCGATGAAACAATCTCGCAACATCTGGCTTCCCAGAATGAGCTTTTATCCCAACTTAGAAGAAGCCCTTCAAAAAGCATCTTATGAAAGTCTGATAGTAGCTGAAATGACAGGCGAAAAACCCCTTCAGAAACTGTGTGCAGGGCTTGTCCAACCTGTAGCGGCTGTTGTGGGCCCTCAGGAAGGGTTTTCAGAAAAAGAAAAAGAGCTCCTCAAAAACCGAGGAGCCCTTTTTCTGAATCTTTCCCAAAACATACTGAGGATGGAAACGGCCTTTATAGTTCTTGTGGCTTTCGCCATGAACTCAGTTCGGAAATGAGAAAGCGCGCAAGTTCTACTTTTTTATCGAAACTCGAGACTATAGCATATTCGTCTTCTGAATGGAGATTCCCACCGTCTACTCCAAGGCCATCCAATCCTTTTTCAAAAAACGAGATATCTCCCCCGCCGGGAGAGAGTATGGGATTGAAACCGCGAGACCGGGCGAGGGTCGTTAGTTCTTCACACTCTTTCATGGGACCCCTGTTAACATTGAGTTCGTACTCTGTCCTTGTTCCGGGTATGTATGAAAGGCTGGAAATGGAATCAAGAGTTTCAAAGAACTTCTTAAGCTCCAGGTCGTCATAGAATCTCACATCCATGGTAACTTCCACATAATCCGGTGTTACGTTGGTTTTAACGCCTCCCGATATGATCGAAGGGTTGAAGGTGAGATACTTAAAGGTTGGATTCATAGCCCACAGCGCTGTGACCTTGTGAGCGGCTTCGACGATAGCGTTGGCGCCTTCATACAACCTTGAGCCATGACCTTTTTTACCGTGAACCACGAGTTTTCCAAATGCGGCGCCTTTACGAGCACCTATTATCGAACCGTCGGGGAAGCCTGGTTCAAACGAAAGACAGTAGGAAGTCTTTGCGGCGTATTCATCTATTACCGGTCGGCTGGATGTAGAGCCAAGTTCTTCGTCAACGTTTAAAATCACGCACAGATTGTCCACATTTAAACTCTCGAGAGCTGCCAGAAGAACTATAATTCCACCTTTCATATCGAGTACACCTGGACCGTATGCACGATCTCCTTCCACCCTGAAGGGCCTCTTTTTTTCCTCTCCACGTTTGAAAACGGTGTCAAGATGGCCTATTAGAGTTATGTAAGGTGGCGTTCCTCTAACCGCGACATGTGTGGCAGAGCGATGTTGAACATCAAATCCATAATCTTTCAAAACCTCAGCTATGAAATATGTGCTCTCGATCTTTTCTTTCAGATCGATATCCGGTCCTGTAGGTGTGTTTACAAGGCGCTCCCACATTTCCAACCACCTTTTATCCATGCGTCTCCCTCCTTCAAACGCCAGCTATAGATGAGGATTGTGACATCGCACGTAATGCTCGGGAAGAATCTCAACAAGCTCAGGATGCTCACCTTCACAACGTTTAATAGCTCTATCACATCGCGGAAAGAATTTACATCCGGAATCGGAATGGGAAACCTGTGAACCTCTTTCGGTGTAGGAGATTTCCAGCTCTTTTGTCGAAACCTCAGGATCGGGATCTGGGATCGCTCTCATCAAAAACCTCGTGTAGGGGTGAATCGGTGATTCGAAGAGCTCCTCTGTGGATGCCGATTCTACAATTTCCCCCAGGTACATTACCATAACTCTATCGCACATGTAATGTATCACACCCAGGTCGTGGGAAATGAAAAGATAAGTTAGGTTATGCTCGGATTTGAGATATTTGAGAAGGTTCAATATCTGCGCCTGCACAGAAACATCAAGCGCCGACGTGGGTTCGTCAAGTACTACGAATTCGGGCTCACTTATGAGGGCTCTTGCTATGGATATCCTCTGTCTCTGGCCACCAGAAAATTCGTGAGGATAGCGGTTAAGGTGCTCATCGTGTAAACCAACATCATATAGGGCTTTCAAAACTCTTTCCTTTTGCTTTCTCCGGTCGTTTTCTACCCCAAAGACGCTCAAAGGGCGTGATAATATCTGAAAAACAGTCATGCGGGGATTTAGAGATGAATAAGGATCCTGGAATACGATTTGAAAGCGATTTCTAAATGGTTTAAGCTCTCTTTCTTTAAGATGTGTTATGTCTCGACTATCAAACTCTATGCGCCCTTCGCTGGGCTCCAGCAACCTCACGATCATTCGGCCAACAGTGGTTTTTCCGGAACCGGATTCACCGATCAACCCCAGCGTTTCGCCTTTTTTTATAAAAAAGCTCACATCATCCACGGCGACTATTGTCGAGGTTCTTCCCTGATTTCGAATCTTGAAAATCTTCTTCAGGTTTTCCACCCGCACCAGATGCTTCAAGGGTTCAACCTCCTCCAGTGATGACAGGCAACAAAATGTCCTGGCGCAGCTTCTTCGAGCACAGGGACTTCTCGGTCGCACACTCCGGTTGAAAAAGGACATCTTGGATGAAAGCGGCATCCTTCAGGGGGATTTATCAAATTCGGCACGCTTCCTGGAATTGAGCGAAGTTCACGGACTTTCCTGGAGCGGGGAATCGACTCCAGTAATCCCCGGGGGTATGGATGAAGCGGTGTCTTCAAGACGTCAAATTTATCGCCTTTTTCTACGACATATCCGGCGTACATGACCGCAACACGATCGCAAACCTGTGCCACAACACCGAGATTGTGCGTGACAAGAAGGACGGCCATACCATGGTCCTGCTTCAGGTGTTTGATTATCGAGAGGATCTGCGCTTGAATAGATACATCGAGAGCGGTCGTGGGTTCATCTGCTATGAGAACCTCTGGTTGACAGGAAAGCGCCATTGCTATCATAACCCTCTGACGCTGACCTCCGGACAATTCGTGAGGGTACTTTGAGAGGATTACTTCTGCGTCATCAAGCCCCACATCCACAAGAGATTTCACGGCTATCACGTTTGCCTCTTTCCTGTCGACCTTTCGATGGAGAGCGATCACATCTTCCAGCTGTTCACCAATGGTAAAAACCGGATTTAAAGACGTCATTGGTTCCTGGAAAATCATGGCGATCTTTCCACCGCGGATATCGTTCATCTTTTCTTCAGGCATTTCGAGCAGATTCTTACCATGAAACAGGATGCTTCCATTTGTTATCCGCGTGGGCGGCGTGGGGAGCAGTCTCAACACGCTCTGAGAGGTAACCGACTTTCCACAGCCAGTTTCTCCGACAAGGCCCAGTATCTCACCGGAGTAGAGTTCGAGGTTCACATCTTCCAGGGCTTTTACAACGCCATCCTCTGTATCGAATCTGATCTGCAGATGGTTTATTTCAAGTATCTTTTCCCTCAATTCAGATCACCTGTCTTTGAGCTTTGGGTTCAAAGCTTCGTTAAGACCATCGCCAAGGAAGTTGAAACCTATCACGGAGAGAAATATGGCGATCCCCGGGAATATTCCGGCGTGCGGTGCGATCTCTAAATATGTACGTGCCAGGCTAAGATCTGTTCCCCATTCGGGCGTTGGTGGCTGAACCCCAAGACCGAGAAATCCAAGACCTGAAACGCTCAAGATAGCTGTGGCCATCCTCAAACTCGCCTGAACGATAATCGGGACCATCGAATTCGGTAAAGCGTAGCGGAAAAGTATAGACAATCTGCTTTCACCAATTGCTCGCGCTGCTTCGATATATTCTTTATTCTTTTCAACCAGCACCGCGCTACGGGCAATTCTCGAAAACTCCGGGATCGTGGAAACCGAGACGGCGAGTATCAGGTTCGATGTGCGCGGCCCGAGCACGGCAACTATAGCTATGGCAAGGAGAATACTTGGAATGGCGAGAAACACGTCCATTATACGCATGATCACCTCGTCCAACACACTCCCGTAAAAACCAGCCAGGGAACCCAGTATGGTGCCCACAACAGCGGAAATCGCGACTGCTACCAGGGATATCGTCAAAGAAACCCGGGCTCCCCAGATAACACGACTGAAAACATCCCGACCAAAGAAATCCACGCCCATGGGGTGTGCTAAAGATGGTCCTTCGAGACTCGATAACAGATCCTGCTCGTTAGGATCGTAAGGCGCAATCAGTGGCGCAAAAACGGCCGTGATCACCAGGATTATGATTATCCACAATCCCACTACCGCGAGTCTGTTCTTTTTCAATCGTCCGTATATTTTTCTAACTGAATCCAGCCGGCTTTTCATGATTTTCCCACACCCCTGCGAATCTTTGGATCCAAAAACATGTAAAGAATGTCGATGCCGAGATTCACCAAGACAAAAACCGCCGATAGGAACATGATACCTGTTTGCACCACGCTGTAGTCTCGAGCGAATATGCCGTCAACAATATATCTTCCTATACCAGGCCATCCGAAAACGGATTCGGTCAACACTGCTCCACCAAGAAGGTATCCAAATTGCAGACCTATGACGGTTACAATCGGTATCATCACGTTTTTCAGCGCGTATTTATAGATGACTTTTCTGCGCGGAAGGCCGTAGGCTTTCGCTGTTCGAATAAACTCAGTGGAAAGCGTTTCGATCATCATGGCTCTTGTCATTCGAGCAATCATCGATGTTAATGCAAACGCTATTGTTATTGAAGGAAGAACCAGACTCTCGAATCCTTCTTTTCCTCCAGAAGGTAACAAGCCAAGCTGAACGGCAAATATCAAAATCAAAATGATGCCAAGCCAGAAAACAGGCATGGAAACACCCAAAAGAGAGAGGACCATCACGAAGTTGTCCAGAAAGGAATTCCTGTAAGCTGCTGCCAGCACACCTAAAATCATTCCGAGAGGCACAGCTATAGCCATGCTGAAGAGCGTCAGCTGGAGGGTGTTCAGAAATCGCGGGAAAAGCTCTTCAAAGACCGGCCGACGTGTTTTTATGGATACCACTTTGCCGCTGAAAAGATTTCTCATAAACGTTATGTACTGGATTATTAGAGGTTCGTCGAGATCAAATTCATCTCTGATCTCTTTAAGCATTTCAGGTGTAGCGTTTTCGCCGGCGATGATTATGGCCGGATCACCGGGTATCATCCTCATCAGCAGAAATATAAATATTGAAACACCAAGCAAAACCGGTATCAGCAACAACACGCGTGTCAGTGCAAGTCTTCCCACTTCGCACCTCCAGAATCAACGGGGAGGCAACGCCTCCCCGAATACACCAACGGCCGTGCTTCACTCTTCCAGGTAAGCTTCATTCAACACAATCATCTCGGTGGGAATTGCCAGTTCACCTTTGAGCTTTGAGTTTTTGGCGTAAACCTGGTAGACGTTGTAAAGGAACACCCAGGGAGCATCCTCCATTATCAGTTTCTGCGCGTCTGCGAGTAGTTTGAGTTGTCTTGAGGTGTCTGTCTCCCTCTTCGCTTCTTCCAGAAGCTGGTCAACCGTAGGATTGGAGTAAAAACAGCGATTGTAAACGCTCCCCGTTCCAAGGACAGGTTGAATAGCCCAGAAGGCTTCTCCGGTTGACGGGGACCATCCTAAAAGATGTGCGTCGTAATCGTCTGTTTTCAACACTCTGGCAACGTAGCTTGGCCAATCCATCGTTACCACGTTTACCTTGATACCAACTTTCTTCAACATGGATTGTATGGCAACCGCAGTTTCATAGTCCTGGGGATAACGTCCCTTCGGTGTGATAAGTTCCATTTCGAAACCATCAGGATATCCAGCTTCTGCCAGGAGTTCTTTCGCTTTTTCCGGATCGTAGGGATAACCGCCAGCAGAAGCGTGCCCCCATGTGTAACTGGAAATAGGTGAATCAAGTGGCACAGCAAGACCCCTCATGATGGTCTTGCAGAGCGTCTCTTTATCTATCGCGTAATTCAATGCTCTGCGCACTCGAACGTCATCGAAAGGCTTTCTTTTCAGGTTCAACCCAAGAAAGATCACCCTCAACGTCGGCATACTGACAACATCAACTCTGGGATCCTTTTCGAGTTTAGGAAGAAGGACTGCTGGGACATTTACCGCTAAATCAGCGTCTCCTGATTGTACCTGCAACACACGTGTCACAGCCTCAGGAACAGGAACGAAGGTTATCTTGTCCAGCTTCGGATAACCCGGCTTCCAATAATTTTCGTTCTTCACAAGAACAACGCGTTCTCCAGGGATCCACTCGACGAATTTGAAAGGACCCGTTCCCACAGCGTGCTTTCCAAGCTCTGCAGGATCAGATCCATACATATCGATGGCTTTTGGAGAAACGATTCGCCCTGCGGGGTGACAGAGGTAATTCAAAAACGGTGCGAACGGAAATTTCAGGATGAATTTGACCGTGTAATCGTCGACTACCTCCATGCTTTCAATATTCGGTTTGTACAAATTGCCCATTCGCAGGTTGTTGTTTAAGATGTACTCAAAATTCTTCTTCACCGCGTACGCATTGAACGGTGTGCCATCGTGAAAGGTAATACCTTTACGAAGATAGAATGTATAGACCTTGCCGCCTTCCGAAATCTCCCATCTTTCTGCCAGAACGGGAACGATGTTCATTTCGGAATCGTATTGCACCAATCCCTCGAAGATATGAGCTTCCACCATCATTGTTGGATTATCTGGAGTATCCGCCGGAAGGAGCGTTGTTATATCAACACCCAGAACAAATTTAACCGTACCTCCTGCAATGGCCAGCATCGAAACAAGAAGAACAGTGATAAGAACAAAAAACTTTCTCATAGAAGAACACCTCCTGAAATAATGTATGTTGAGATGAATTATAAACACTCGCGGCCTTAAGACGCCGATCTGTAAAAGCTCGTTTTGCTGAACGAAATATATACATGGTCGCCGTAACATAAGGCTATACGAGCGCGTCGATCTAAAAGAGGAATCAACAAAAAATCGTTATATTTACACCAATATTTTCGATTATTTGCATCTGGTGGTGTTTAATCGCTTCATATTCGTTAATTTTCGACTTGAATTTTTCATTACAAAATGTTACCATAATTTGCGAGAGATGATTCAGTGATAAGCATAAGTACGAGGCACAAAGAGATATGGATGTCAACCAAACATTACCATATACGCTGATTTTCAATATTCATATTTTTCGTAATAATGCGAGAAGTGATTCGATATGTTGAGGAGGCCTGATTTTGGCGAGTGTCAAGGATCGAATTATTGAGAGTGCGAAAATCCTCTTTTCGTCAAAGAACTACCGTGATGTCTCCGTGTCAACCATTGCTGAACATGCAGACTTAAGCAATTCTGCTTTCTACAGGTATTTCAACAACAAAGAAGACCTTCTTGCCGAACTTGTAAACGAGGCGATTTTCTCTCTTTCTAAGTTCGTTGACTCGCTCTCTCCTGGATCCTCTGTAGAAAATGCCATTCAGGTCATTGTTGATTCGCTTTGCGATTACACCTTCAAGCATATGAGAGAGATCAAAATCCTTCACGAGGTGGAATACACAACTGTTGAAACTGCGAGAAGAGTGCACGCCGTTCTCGACTCTTATCTGAAGCGCTCTTTGTCGGAAACCGTCAACGAATATGGTACCGATGTAACCCACTGGTTCGTTCTCGGTCCTTTGAGGTTTTCCATTGTTTACCACACTATTTGGATGGAACAACCGGTACCAGAGAGTGTAAAAAAGGAACTCGTTGACCTGGTCTTTCACGGGCTGGATCCCGACTACCACATCATGAGTCATCGAGTCTTCGATCATGTTGTTACCCAGATAAGCAACAGAGATGACACAACAAAGCTGAAGTTGCTTCAGTCAGCAGAGCAGTTGTTCGGATCCGCGGGTTTCAAGGAGACAAAGGTGGGCGACATAACCGCCGCTGCTGAAGTGGCACTTGGGACCTTCTACACGTACTTTGACAGCAAAGAGGCCATCCTCGAAGAACTTGTGAAGAGAACCAATGACGATCTTCGCAACGCATTGAGAGAGGCCATAGAACCCTTCACAGACAGAAGGGATATGGAAATAGCCGCTTACTACGCCTTCCTGCAGTTTTTCAAAAAGCACCCCCATATGTATGCTGTGGTGAGAGAGGCGGAGTTTTTCGTTCCAGAGGTAGCAAGATACTATTACGACAGGATAAAGAAGTCTTATTTGAAACCCATAAAAGCCGCCATGGAACGAGGACAGTTCAGACACTTCACTCCTGAGCACCTCGCTATCTTCTTAATGGGCATCGGCCACTACATGGGTATGGACCTGCTGATACTCAATCAAGTGGATGAAAAGGATTTCATCATAAAGCTCTTGAAGCTCTCAAGATTGCTTTACAGGGGAGTGAAAGGATGAGCTGGCGAGAACTTTACGAAAAGAAGAGGGCGAACATCGAGGATGTGCTCAAACTCATTCGATCGAACATGACCATAGTGGCCGGTATGGCTGCTTCAGAACCTCAGCTGTTTCTTTCCCAGCTTCACAACGCGCCGGAAGACGTGGAAAACGTAAACGTTTTCACCTGCTTGAATATGCAGAATTACCCGTTTTTCAGTGAAGAGAAAAACGAAGGCAGGTTTATCAACAATTCCTGGTTTTTCAATGCCTGGAACAGAGAAGCTGTAAAAAGAGGACTTAAAACGGTCACTTACGTTCCGAATAACCTCCATCAGGCGGCTGTGAATTTAATCGAAACTCGAAAGATCGACATGTACGTGGGTATAGCTTCACCAATGGACAAAAACGGTTACCTGACACTTTCACTCGGAATCACCTATGAAAAAGACGTTATTGAGCACGCTGATCTGGTTGTTCTTGAGGTGAATCCGAACGCGCCGAGAACACATGGAGACACACAGATACATATAAGCGAAGTCGATTACATACTGGAGGTGGATTATCCCATACCAGAAATAACTCTTATAGAACCTTCGGAGACCGAACAAAAAATCGGTGCCAACATCGCAGAACTTGTTGAAGATGGTTCCACGATTCAGATAGGCATCGGCGGTATTCCCAACGCGGTCGCGCATTTTCTGAAAGAAAAAAAGGATCTTGGTGTCCATACGGAAATGTTTACCGAAAGCATGATAAACCTCTTTGAATCGGGAGCAATAACCAACAAAAAGAAGACTCTGTGGCCTGGAAAATTCGTATGTACGTTCGCCCTTGGGACACGCAGAATGTACGATTTCATCGATGACAACCCCGGCATACTCATGCTCAGGGGCAAGATTGTCAACGATCCATATGTGATCGCTCAAAACGAAAAGATGGTGAGCATCAACACCGCACTGATGGTGGATCTGACGGGCAACGTTTGTTCTGAAGCGCTGGGAACTCGACATTTCAGCGGAACAGGTGGACAGCTCGACACCCACAGAGGAGCGGTGAAAAGTCGTGGTGGAAAGGGAATTATAGCGCTGAGGTCGACAGCGAAAAACGGAACCGTTTCCACCATAGTTCCCACCCTTCCACAGGGTGCTCCTGTGACCGTGCCGCGTCAGGAACTCGATTATGTTGTCACGGAAAACGGAGTTGCTCACCTGCGCGGAAAGACCGTAAGAGAAAGAGCGCTGGAGTTGATAGAAATCGCCGCGGAAGAGTTTCGTGACGAGCTCAAGCATGAAGCGAAACGTCTGGGTTTGATATGAGGAGGGAAGGATCGTGGAGGTTTACATTGTTGGGGCCAAAAGGACTGCGATAGGTACATTTGGCGGAAGTTTGAAGGACGTTCCGGCACCTAAGCTGGCGGCGACGGCTATAAAAGCAGCACTGCAGCAGGCTGGTGTTCAACCTGGAGAGGTCGACGAAACTATTGTGGGAAACATTTTAATGGCTGGACAGGGCATGGGACCAGGAAGGCAGGCGTCCATTTACTCCGGTATCCCGGCGGAAAAACCGGGATACACCGTTAACATGCTTTGTGGAAGTGGAATGAAGGCCATAATGATTGGTGCAACGGACATCGTTCTTGGAGAAGCTGATGTGGTTGTAGCGGCGGGAATGGAAAGTATGTCTCAGTCGCCTTATCTGGTGCCATACAGAACACGTTTCGGTTCGAAGTTTGGGAACATGGAACTCGTTGATCACATGATATGGGATGGTTTGACAGATGTCTTCAACGGTGTGCACATGGGAGTAACCGCAGAAGCCCTGGCCGAAGAATTCAACATAAGCAGGGAAGAGCAGGACCTTTTCGCTTTTGAGAGTCAGATGAAGGCGAAACGAGCGATCGAATCGGGACGACTGAAGGATGAGATTGTTCCCGTAACGGTGAAGACCAGGAAGGGTGAAGTTGTCTTCGATACGGACGAGCATCCCAGGTTCGACGTTACCCTGGAAAAACTCGCGCAGCTTAAACCAGCGTTCAAAAAAGACGGTACGGTAACCGCTGGGAACTCCAGTGGAATAAACGATGGTGCCAGCGCCGTGATACTGGCCAGTGAGAAGGCTGTGGAAAGACTTAACCTGAAACCTCTTGCGAAGATTGTCGGTTGGGCGCAGGCCGGAGTGGATCCCATGCGGATGGGCGTTGGGCCTGTTCCCGCGACCGAAAAGCTTTTGAAAAAGAGTGGCCGTTCTTTCAGAGATGTGGAACTTGTGGAATTGAACGAAGCTTTTGCAGCTCAAAGTCTTGCCGTGATAAAAAGCTGGGCGAAGCTCTTCGGAGTGTCTGAAGAAGAAATCCTGAAAAAGACGAATGTGAACGGTGGAGCTATCGCTTTTGGTCATCCAATAGGCGCGAGCGGAAACAGGATCGTTGTGACCCTCCTGTACGAGATGAAAAAGAGGGAGTTGAATCTTGGCCTTGCAACTCTCTGCATTGGTGGTGGTATGGGAACGGCGGTCCTTCTGGAAAATCTGGAATGATCCGGGGGTGAAAAGATGAGACTTGAGGGAAAGGTTTGCATAATCACCGGTGCGGCAAGTGGGATAGGAAAGGCGGCCACGCTGCTCTTTCTGGAAGAAGGAGC
>DPRG01000149.1 GCA_003538775.1 Thermotogae bacterium | reverse complement strand
TTGAGTTAAACGCCTACACGGCTTTGAAGAATGCTGTGATGCGTTACTTCACCCACGGTAGATGGTGGTGGAACGATCCCGATTGTCTCCTCCTTCGCCGAGAGCAAACAGGACTGGACGATGACGCCAGAAGAATCTACGCGCTGGTGAGCGGAGCGCTGGATAACATGCTTGTGGAGAGCGATTATCTCGCGGCGTCGGTGGACAAGGGACTCTGGAAAGAGGCATTGAAACTTCGTGGTGGAAAAGTCGAGGTATGCGGCCTTTCGGACAACGAATTTGTGATAATGGCATTCGGAACGGGTAGAGGGGATTTGGAATTGCTTTGCAATCTTGAGGAAAAGAGGGTAAATATAAGAACACTTAGCCTTCCTCTTGAGAAGCGGGTTGAAAAGAGAGAAGATGGTCGATTCTTCCACTACTACGAAGGGGTGGAATGAAGGGATGATGGAGCTCAGGTACAATCCGCTAACGGATGAATGGGTGATGGTTTCTGCTTCCAGACAAAGCCGCCCGACTTTGCCGGAGGATGTCTGCCCTTTGTGTCCCGACGGGCCCGAGGCGCTGGGAGAGTACGATCTGGTGAGTTTTGAGAACCGCTTCCCTGCTCTGAAGAAGGATGCGCCGGAGGTCTCGAATGAGTCGGCGCTTTTTAAGAAAAGAGCTTCCAGAGGTGTTTGTGAAGTGGTGGTTTACACCATGGAGCACAACGCCTCTTTGCCGAAGATGGATGTGGATCAGCTTCAAAAGCTGGTGAAGATGTGGAAGGATAGAACTCTGACACTTTCGAAACTCGATTTTGTTCGTTACGTTTTCATCTTCGAAAACCGTGGAAGAGAGGTTGGGGCCACGCTTGATCATCCTCATGGACAGATATACGCCTTTCCCTTCATTCCAAAGCGTATACAGGTTAAGGTAGAAGCCCTCGAGAAGGGTTTTAACGAGGCTGGCAGATGTGTTATCTGTTCGGTGGTGGAAGAGGAGATGAGGACGGGCAAACGCATCGTGACACAGAACGATTCTTTCATCGCTGTGGTTCCGTTTTACGCGCGCTTTCCCTATGAAGTCCACGTATACCCGAAGCGACATCTGGATTCTATTGTAAAGCTGGACGAAGCGGAAGAGAGGGATCTCGCATCTATCCTCAAGGATGTCACCAGTAGATACGACTCGCTCTTTCAGCAGGCGTTTCCTTACATGATGATGTTCTTCCAGGCGCCGGTCAACTGGCGCGATCTTTCTCACGCATTCCATTTTCACGTGGAGTTCGCTCCGCCAAAAAGGGATGCGAGCCGGATGAAGTGGATGGCGAGCGTGGAGACGGGAACATGGGCGTTTATAAATCCAAAACTTCCAGAGGATGCCGCTAAGGAACTCAGGGAGGTTGAACGCGTTGGTTGAAATCGTCTCTCCAGGCCGGGTGAATATCATAGGCGAGCATACGGATTACAACGATGGCTTTGTTCTCCCATTCGCGATCGACAAACATGTAACCGCGCGTATCGAGCCTTCAGAGCGCTGGGAGTTTTACTCTGAAAATTTCGAGGAGCAGGTAGTTCTGGATGAGATAAAAAAGACCTCCACATGGGCGGACTACGCCCTGGGGGTTATAGATATTCTGAGATCGCGGTTTGACATTCCACCGCTCAGGGTGGAGATCAGTTCAAACCTTCCTGCTGGCGCGGGATTTTCCAGCTCCGCCGCTTTGGAGCTGGCTGTGGGATGGGGTATAAAAGAGCTTTTCGATCTTCCTATAACCAGAGTGGAAATGGTCCATGTGTGTCATAGGGCCGAGAACGAGTTTGTGGGTATGAGATGCGGCGTTATGGATCAGTTCAGCGTTGCGCTGTCGAAGAAAGGGTATGCCATCTTTCTGGATACCTCAAGCCTTGAATACAGGTATGTTCCGTTGAATATGATAGGGACTTCATTCTACGTGATAGATTCGAACGTGAGACGATCTCTTGTGGATTCGGAGTACAACCGCAGGAGAAAGGAATGCGAAGAGGTACTCAGAATTCTTGGAAAGAAAAGCTTCCGCGAGATCAAACTTGAGGAGCTATCGAAACTCCCGGAGATACTTCAAAAGCGTGCGCGGCATGTGCTTGAGGAAAACCAAAGAGTGACAGATGCTGTCGACGCTCTGGAAAAGGGAAATATGAAGCGTTTGGGAGAGCTTCTTTACAGCTCGCATGAGAGTCTCAGGGATATGTATGAAGTTTCGTGTTCGCAGATAGATTACATCGTTGAGTGGTTAAAGCGGGTGCCATCGGTTCTGGGAGCCCGTATATTCGGTGGAGGATTTGGTGGGGGGGTTTTGGTGCTCTCCACAGATCCACTGGATGAATTCTTTCCACAGCTGGCGAAGGAGTACGAATCACGCTTCGGGCTTCCGCTTTCGTTGATGAAGATCTCATCAGACGATGGGGTGAGAAGGCTCGCTTGAAGAATGAACGGCTTCCAATTGCACAGCCGTCATTTACAGCTATGTAAAATGTTCAGTGATATCTTTTGGATCTAACGCAAACTTGCACAAATCAGTTTTTCCAGACTGTGTTCTGCTTTCTCCTTCACTCGACAATCATAATCTCCCAGTGCGGAAATTCAATGTCCTGTTTCGGCTTCACGTTACTTTCACGTTTCCACTCTTGCCAATAAAGATTTAGTGAATAGTGAGTTGAAGTTGTGCACAAAAGCGCTCTGTCGTTGATTCTACAAAACGCGTAATGAAAGCAGTTCAGTGCTTTTTCATGTCATCGCGAAGCGCCGTTTTTTCTCCTATTTCAAAGAAGGCATCCGATCTTATGGCCTTCACGAACGCTGAAGGAGCGTTCAAACAAAACGACTTCGAAGTCGCACGGATGCGAGGTAGAGCGAAGCTGAAACAGGATGTTGAACCTTCGCGGGGATCGTTTTGCGAACGCAAACGAGGAGAAAAGCGAGTGACAACCATAAGTCGGATGTGCTTCGACACCGACTTCTTCTCGGGAGTGATCGTCTGCGAGCACGAGCCGGTGGACACGAAGCGCCGACTTGAAAAAAGCACTGAACGAGGTGGAAAATTGTTTACAAAAAACGTGGACGCAAGAATTGAGATTGGTCGTGACTAAACAAGTGATCTTGTCTCTCGCCTGTTAACAAAAATGAAATATTAACGATATAAAAAATAACAGCAGAAATATTTGAATTTGTAAAAACTCGAAAGAGGGGAGAGAATATGGATAAGTTTAAAGTGTTGATAGCGTTTTTAGCAGTTATATCAAGCGTTACTTCGCCTATTGGGTTAGCAAACTTAAAAGTGGATGCCATTCCTCCATATTTCGATTTTGTTCTTGACAGAATGATATACGAAGTAAGAGTATCAGGTTCTCTTGAAGGAGTTGAAATTCAAGAGTTTCATCTTGAGTTTACGATGGAAGGTTTCGTTGACTACACATTTGGAAGATCCCCCGTGTTCAGCCGCAGCTGGTCCTATTCTAAAACATCTTCAACTTTCCATTACATTAAAAAGCACAGCATTCCTGTGCAACTTGGTGGGCATTATTATTTGAACATATGTCTGGGGGATGTTTCTTGGGTATTTCGAACGACCCAAGTGACGAAAATCGGTGTCATTTCTTCCGATCCGCGTCCCTTATCTGAGATCATGACAGAACGTGATCGTGATAGTGCCAAAGTTTATTTTTGGTACGATCCTGAAGAGTGGCCTTTTAGAACTTCTCTGCTGTTACGGTGAGCTTTTTCTTTCAATGAAAAGAGGTAGAGAAAAATGAGGAAATGTCTATTCTTAGTATTGCTAATGTCAGTTGTTTCCCTTGGTTTGTCAAACATTGAAATACAGATAGCCATGGAGAAGGGTTTAAACTGGATACTTGCCTCTCAGACCAGAGATGGTTCATGGGGAAGGGGAGGAGAGAGTACAGGCGGAGTTCTTTCGGTGCTTGTAGACACATTTGGGATAGAGCCTTTGGGCGAATCTGCCATTAAGGCAGCCAACTACATTCTTTTGAATGTAAAACCACCAATGGGGCCGCTTCTTGAATTCAATGAAAATGGTGATCAGGAATCTCCTCATCTCCTTGGGGTGACTCGACTTGTTGATGCAGGGTATATTAACATCGCTTTGGAAGTTCTTGGTAAAAGAACAGTGACACACAGAATGATCATGAACCAACTTGTTGCAGAAAACGAAGAGGAACTTCTCAAGCTCGATAAAGCCACTTTTGGCAATATCATTCATATGTTGGTTATGGGCCGATTTGGATTGACATATGGAATCCTGGGAAGATGTATTGATATTCTTGCTGGAGCTGTGGAAGAGGACAAGCCAACTTATGGAATCGTTTACGCATTGACCAAGTACGCTTATCCTTTGCCTGAGGAAGTAGCGGAACTTTGTGAGAGACGGTTAAAAGAACTATTGGATAAATGGGATGGTAGTCTTGTTGATTTGCAACTGATAATAACCGCAAGGGCGATGACGGCATTGTGCCTTTCTGGATTCAGAAGCACTTTGCTGGATGAAATCGTGCATCTTCTTCTCAGTCACCAAAACGACGATGGAAGCTGGGGAAGCGAATACAAATTGGAAGCTACACTCTTTGTTGTTGAAGCACTACAACACTATCAAAGTAAAGAAAAGAAAAAGTGATTTCACATTGTAGATGCTTGCCGCATCACACACTTCCTACATAGAAATGGTGGCTCTATGCTATACCTTTTCCAAAGGTGTGCGCTTTCGTGGATTCATGCAACTACAGGGTCGTTTTGCTTGGGTGCTCCCTTGGCGCAAGTGAATGTTGTGAGATTGTATGCGCTTCTTTGGTATAGGAGATTGCCACGTCCGTGCGGCTCGGTAATTGCTTGATTAAGATGTCGCTTAACGTTTCTTGGAAGGCGTGGCAAAACGCTCGCTGTATCCATGTGGTTCGTCAAGCGTTTGTCTGAGCGTCTGCTTCGGCGCTCCACAAGACCGCGAAAAATTGCATCGTGGGATTTAAAACGAGAGCGTATGTGGGGGTTTAGTAGATGTTTACGAATGTTTTTGAAACTGCAAGCTTTTCTTGGATGTTATAATGAATACACAAAAACTGGAGGTAAGAAAATGGCGAGGACAGGTCTTGCTGAAAGGGTTGACCGACTTGAGGAAATGATGATGAGGCTCGCTTACACTCAAATGAAGACAGAAATGGAGATACAGGCCTTAAAGGAAGAGATGAAAGCCTTCAAGGACGAGATGCTCGAATTCAAGAACGAGATGAAGGCGTTCAAAGACGAGATGAAAGCCTTCAAGGACGAGATGCTCGAGTTCAAGAACGAGATGAAGGCGTTCAAAGACGAAATGAAAGCCTTCAAGGACGAGATGCGCGCATGGCGTGAGGAAGTGGATAAAGACAGAAAGGCGATGAATAAACGCTGGGGTGAACTTGCCAACAAGATGGGAACGCTTGTCGAGGATATAGTGGCGCCAGCGTTTCCTGAAGTTATTGAAAGGCGTTTCGGTGGAGATATCCTTATGCAGATGATAAACGTGAAGGTGAAAGATCCTGAGGATAGACATAGGACGAAGGAATTCGATCTGATAGCGGTTAGCGAGAAGGCTGTGTACTGGTGTGAGGTTAAATCCAATCCGAATATGGAATGTATTGAGAGGTTTGTGGAGGCGCTGAAGGAGAAAGAACTGTTCAGGTTTTTCCCTGGTTACAGAGATAAAGAGTTAGTAGGGGTGTTTGCGAGTCTGAATCTGCCTGAGGAAGTGGTGAATTATTTGAGCAGGCGAGGGGTGTATGCGATGGGGATGAAGGGTGAATACATGGACATACTCAACTTTGAAGAGGTGAGGCGTTAGTTATATTGAATTGATAGGGGTTAGCGTGCTTCGATAACCCGGGCGTTTTTGATCTGTACGTTTTTATCGCATATCAGCGTGTCTTTTTCTTCCCAGTTCTTTATAAAGCTCGCAGAAACCTTCCCGTATTTTGAGCTGTCCGCGAGAACAAAGACCTCTTTTGCCATCTCCATGATGAACCTCTTGAAGCGAGCTTCGAAGAGGTTTGAAACATATGTACCCTCTTCGTCGAACGCACTGACTCCCATGAACGCCCTGGCGATGCGGTAGCTTTCAAGATCCGGATCGGGATCCAGAAAGTTCATCGTGCGCTTTCTGAATTCTCCTCCTATCACATGGACTGGAATGTGTTCAACATCTGCGAGAGCATTGAGTATGTACAGGGAGTTTGTGATAACATGGCACTCGATGCCGGAGCGTATCAGCTCTTCTATGAAGAGCAGTGTGGTACTTCCTGAATCTACAAAGATGACATCGCCGGGTTTCACCAATTCCACTGCCTTCTTCGCGATTCTGTGTTTCAGGTTGGAGTATTTGGAGATGCTTTTCTGATAAATAGGGCTAAAGCGCTCTTTGGCCATAGCGCCGCCATGAGTTCTGTATATAAGTCCCTGATTTTCCAGGAAGTTCAGGTCGTTCCTCACAGTGGAAATTGATACCCCCAGCATCTTCGCTATGGCGCTGACAGTGGCACTTCCATTGCGCTCAAGTATCTGTACGATTCTTCGGCGTCTCTCTTCAGGTAAGAGTTTAGATTCCATCTGAGCACCTCCACTTCAAGAGTTTAACACAAGGTATTGTGTTGAAACACCTTCTGGTGTTTTACAACCAGATGTTTTTAAGTGCATAAACCGAAAGTTCGGCGCCTCCATCGCCGACGAGTTCGATCATGTTATAAACATATTCAGGATAGATCCTGAACGAAAACGGGTATCTCTCGTTCAAAAAGATCTCCACAGATGAAGAATCAACAAAGATTCTCAGATGGTTGCGTTCGGCTTTTTCTTCCAGTTTCAAACGTTTCGTGATGCCTTCGGTAATGCCTGAATCTTTCGTGTTGATTTCAAAGATGTCGTTGTCCAGGGTTATTTTCACGCACTCGCCTTTCGTGTTGAAGAGCTTGAAGTAGAAGCTTTCCGGAGTTTTGAGGTCGATTTCGAAGGAGTTTCTTTCGGTTTTGAGATCAAATGAGTTTTTTCCAGCAGAAAGTTTTTTAGAAAGTGGTAACGAGATTCTCAAGGATTCCAACTCTTTCACCGGCTTCACTTTCAACTCGCCATTTTCAACATGGAGTTCTCTCGGAAGGCTCATCATTCCGTTCCAGCCTTCCCTTTGTGTTGGAGAAAAATCGCTTTGTAGCCAGTTTTGCATCCACGCAATCACTATGGTTCTTTTCGTACCGAAGAACGTTTGTGCCGCATAATAATCGTTTCCCCAGTCAAGCATTCCAGAGCGTTCTTCTTTCAACATTCCTTCACGGATCTTCCCCATGAAATAGAAAGTTCCCAGAACATCAGCTGTGTATGCTGAAAAGATGAGAAGGTCTTTTCCGCCTATATTGATAAGATCCGGGCACTCACATTCTTTCGCCTGATCGTATTCAAACAACACTCCTTCATAATGCCAGTTTATCAAATTCGTAGATTTGTAAAGTAGTACTCTACCAGTTCCGTCCTTGCCAGCTCCCAGGGCCATTTCCCATCTGTTATCTCCCGCTCTTCTAACCTTTGGGTCTCGAAAGGCGTAGAAACCATTTTCAGGAGGAGAGGAAATGACGGGGTTTTGAGGAAAATCCTGGAAATTCAGTCCATCGGCGCTTTCAGAGAGGCACTGCACTTCCTTTTTACCATCGTAATAGTCAGGATCGCGGAACAGTGTGTAAAGGAGCTTCATCCTTCCGTCATCTTCCACAGCGCTTCCAGAGAAGACCCCGTTTCTTTCTTCTTTTGGGTATAAAGCCACTGGCAGATGAATCCAATGAACAAGATCTTCGCTTACAGCGTGTCCCCAGTGTATCTGGGTGGTGTAGGAGGAGGATTTTGGATTGTACTGGTAGAACATGTGATATTTCCCTTTCCAGTAGATCAAACCGTTTGGATCGTTAATCCATCCGGTGATAGGGAAAAAGTGATAGTTGGGTTTGAAAGAAGGATTGGATTTGAGAGATCTCAAGGTTTTTGTCCCCTTTCCTGAGGATTTTCTTTGAAGAATTCTTCGAGGTTCAACGCAGGGGGCTCGCCCGTTCCAAGGAAATAATCGGGGATCTCCGGTGGGTGTATCGGGCAGGGACTGTTCAGAACTTCTTTGATCGTTTCCAGGTAAGATTGAGCTGCCGTGTCCCAGGTGTAGCGTTGCATCACTCGTTCTATTCCTCGTTTTTTCAGTTCCATTAGTCTGGAAGGGTTCGAGAGAACCTTCAGCAGTCCTTGAGCTATATCTTTTTCGTCTATGGGATCCACGAGTATGCCGTATTCGATACCGTTCTCCTGGAGAATTTCCGAAGGCCCACCGTTTTTGGTGGCAACTGCCACAAGCCCGCACGCCATGGCTTCGATAATGGCGAGTCCAAAGGGTTCGTGGAATGTCGTCAGGGCGAAAACCGAGTTTCTTTCAGCGCCGAGTCTGTAAAGTGATGCGAGGTTTTTCTGGCCTTCTATATTCAGAAAAAGAACCTTTTCTTTCAGATTCTCTGTTTTTATGACGTCGAAGATTTCCGAGATCACCTCGCGTTCCACTTTTCCCGCACCAAAGGCGTTGTTGTATACGTCCACACCGCGGGTGACGATGACGAGGTTGGCAAGTGATTGTAGCTCTTTGCTTGAAGCGAAAGCTTTGACAAGTCCAAGATGATTTTTCTTCGGATCAAGGCGGCTGGATGCGATTATCCAGGGAAGGTCATGGCGATCTCCGGATATATGTGATCTCAAAGCAGATTCCACAGTATTTCTGATTTCATGGTCGTGGGGTTGTGGTTCTTGGGTGAAGATCCGTGTGTTCACTCCGGGTGGGATCACTTTGAATCGAGAATCGTCGTTTATATCGATCCATTCTCTATAGACGGGATGGCCGTATTGATCGTATCTTTCGGAGCGAGTGCTCACGATGTTTCTGGCGGAGTATTTCATGGACACCCTTTCAGCGGTTATCCGAATAGAGAAGTTGTATTTTTCATC
>DPRG01000141.1 GCA_003538775.1 Thermotogae bacterium | reverse complement strand
AGTGTCCTGGCTGGCTTTGCAGGGCTGACCACTTTTGGACGGTTTAAAATCGTTGATCCGACCCTTGGTCAGGAGCTTGAACTCGAGGCGATCGCGGCTGCGGTGATCGGCGGAGCGCTTCTGACGGGAGGTTATGGAAGTATTTTAGGGAGCTTTATTGGTGCTGTGATGATAGGCATGGTGAGAAGCGGGCTCGTGCTCGCCGGAGCTCCCGGTTACTGGTACAGAGCGTTCATAGGCGTGATACTCATAGTTGCCGCCATCATAAACGCCCGTATCAGAAAGAAGGTGGCAGGATGAGTGAAAAAAGAACGGAACATCAAACACCCCTTGTGGAGATGAGAGGTATAAAGAAGAGTTTCGGCAGGGTTCAGGCACTTAAAGGAGTGGATTTCCACGTTGGACGCAATGAAGTGGTTGGGCTTCTCGGTGACAACGGTGCGGGAAAATCCACTCTCATCAAGATACTCGTTGGATATTACCAGCCGGACGAGGGTGAGATCTATTTCGAGGGTAAACCCGTTCGATTCAACTCCCCCTGGGATTCACGAAACCTTGGTATAGAAACGGTCTATCAGGATCTGGCTCTGGTAAACCTCATGCCACTGTGGCGAAATTTCTTTCTTGGAAGAGAGATCAAGAGAAGAATAGGACCATTCACTCTTATAGATAGAAACAGGATGCGTCGAACAGCGCTTGAAGTGCTGAAAGAAGTGGGTATCTTTCTCAGATCTCCCGATGAAACGGTGGCTTTCATGTCAGGTGGAGAACGTCAGGCGGTGGCTATAGCGCGGGCAATTCATTTCGGTGCGAAGCTTTTGATACTCGACGAACCCACCGCGGCACTTTCTGTAGGAGAAACGAGAAGGGTTTTAGAACACATCCTGGAAGCCAAAGAAAAAGGAATCTCGGTGATTTTCATCACACATAACATCTATCATGTATATGAAGTGGCTGATAGACTCGTCCTTCTGGAACATGGAGAAAAGATAGGAGAGTACACGAAGTCCGAAGTTACGCCGGAGCAGGTTATGGACATAATCGCTTCGGCTGCAGGTGTTAAATGAGATTTTAAGTGCTTTTAATGATCTTCAAAATTCTCTGAGTTCAAATTTCTTATGATAGGTAATGGCACTAAAAAACTCTATGGGAGGTGAGTTTGTATGAAGAAGTTTCTGGTTGTTCTGCTTGCCCTTCTGGCCACGGCGGTACTGGCCAAGGAGATCGTGATCACCGCGTGGACCGTTGGACCTGATAACCCCTCGTTCTACAGGTTTGAAAACCTGAAGACGGCAGCGGAACGTCTCAACAAGATGCTGGAAGCTGCGGGATCGGACATTCGTGTGAAGGTCGATGGTTACTTTGACACCACGGACTGGTCGAGTTTCAAACAAAAGGTTGTCTTCGGAATGAAGTCGAAGCAGAAGGTGGACATCATCTGCAGTGGTCACGACGATCTGGGAGCCTGGGTGAGTGCAGGGTACCTCTTGCCGCTCGAAGACCTGGTCAAAAAATATTGGGATGAAACTTACTACGACATCATCCCATCCCTCTGGGAATCCTGCAAGTTCAAAGGCACCATCTACGCGGTTCCTCAGGACACTGAAGCGAGACCCTTCTACATCAACAAACAGGCACTGAAAGAGCTAGGATGGAGCGACGAAGAGATCAACGCCTTGCCCGAAAAAATCGCCAGTGGAGAATTCACGCTGTTTGACTTTGTAGAACTCGCAAAAGAAGCCAAGGAAAAGGGTGTTGTCGAATGGGGTCTCTACCACAGGCCGAAGAAGGGTATCGATTACTTCCAGATATTCACCAGTTTCGGTGCTGATTTCTACGATGAAGAACGTGGTGTGTACGTCTACGACATGGCCAAGATGGAGCAGGTCTTCGAGTTCTTCTACAATCTGACCAACGTCTGGAAACTAACGCCCAGCAATATCATAGGAACGCCATGGACCTCTATCCACAAGGATGTTACAAGCGGAAAGGTCCTCGCATGGATGGGTGGCACGTGGAACTGGGCGGAGTACAAGAGAGATTTCGGAAAGACCGAAGAAGAACTCCAGAACCTGTTCATCCTTGCGCCTGTTCCCAAAGCAACACCCGACGGAAAGCCGAATACACTTTCCCACCCAATTGTTTACATGATACCAAGACACAGCGAATACCCGGAACTCGCATTCCTCCTGATAACTCTTGCAACAGCGCCCGAGCTGAACATGAAGCACGCAGTCGAAAGTGGTCATCTACCTATAAGATGGCAGCAAACGGTCTTCCCCGAATACAAGAATGAATTCATCATGGTTGAAGGAACAAAGCTCCTGCCGTTCTCCAGCTTCATACCCAACGACGACAGCTTCGACACGTTCAATCAGGCGATATTCGAAGGTCTCCAGATGGTTGAATCCGGTCTCAAGCCTTCGGCTGTGACGAGAGACGTGGCCAGAAGGTTGAAGTCACTTCTGAAAGACAAGGTGGAAATCGTTGAAAAGTAAGGACACCTCTGGGGAGCCCTTTCAGAAGGGCTCCCCTTCATTCTTTCAATCAAGGAGGTGAAGAGCGCTGTAAGGCGCTCGTAACCTTGAGGCGGAAGAGGCGTTCATTAACACCGTGGATCTTTCTTTCTCCGATGATGGTTCTTGTGGCGATATTCTTTGCTGCTCCTGTGGTGCTCACCGTGATTCTTTCGTTCACAGATATGGATTATTCCTTCCAGTGGAACTTCGTTGGCTTGATGAACTTCGAAGATCTCGCAAACGATTACCTGATTCCCAAAATTCTTGTCAACACTCTTATATACACGTTTTCGACTCTGACGCTCTTCAATGTGGGCACGGCACTTCTCCTGTCGCTTCTGACGACTTCGATATCGGACCGACTGGGAGACTTTTTCCGTTCATTGTGGATGTTACCCCGCTTGACCCCTTCGGTGGTCTATGGTTTGCTCTGGCTTTGGATATTCGACCCGACGAAGTATGGCTTTATAAACAACATAAGGGCTTTCTTGGGATTGCCTCCGCAGGACTGGCTTCACACCTCGCCCATGCTCATGGTGGTGATAGCCAACGGTTTTATAGGAGCGTCCATGGGAATGCTTGTTTTTACAGCCGCGATAAAGGCAATACCGGTGGATTATTTCAGAGCCGCCATGATCGATGGAGCGAGCTGGTTTACTATAGTCAGAAGAATAACCCTACCTCTTATTAAATGGCAGATACTCTTCGTCACAGCGTATCAGACGCTTTCACTGCTCACCTCTTACGAATACATCCTTATAATCACGGACGGTGGTCCCGTCTTCAGAACCGAAGTTCTTGCCCTGTACACCTATCACACAGCGTTTTCGAACTTCCAGTTCGGATATGGTGCGACACTTTCGCTGATCCTCGTTGGTCTTGGGGTTGTTGCGGCGTTGATCTATCTCAAGTTGTTTGGTTTCGAAGCCCTTATGAGTAAGCCGAGAATAGAGGTGGATTGACCGTGAGTAAATCCTCTTCCTCATATAGACTCACGTTCTTTCAGCGTAACAGCCAAAAGATAGCTCAGGCTGTAATTATAACCATCCTCGTGCTGATCACCCTCCCCATTATCGTTGGCTATGTCTGGCTCATAGTACGTTCTTTCAGTGAAGACATAGTTCATGGTTTCATACCAACTAAACTGACGTTGAAGAACTGGCGCTTCCTGTGGCAGGAAATGAAAGGCTATCCCAACATATGGCAGACCACCCTTAACACTTTTTTGCTCGCACTGGGGGTTATGGCCATAGAGATCGCGATCACGAGCATGGGAGGGTACGTGCTTTCGCGCTATGATTTCCCGGGACGCTCGGCGATGCTTAAATTCATACTGGTTCTTCACGCGTTCCCAGCCATATCGCTGATGGTAGCCATCTTCTACGTGCTGTGGAACATAGGTCTTCTGGACAAACTGTGGGGTATCATCCTTCTCAAGGCTTCACTCGAAATCCCCTGGGGGAGCTGGATAATGAAGGGTTTTTATGATGGTATCCCATGGGAGCTCGAATGGGCTGGCCTTGTGGATGGATATGGCAGAATGAAGGTCTGGGCCAAAATCATGTTGCCTCTTGTGAAGCCCGGTATGGCCGTTACAGCCATCTTTGCCTTCTTATCCGGCTGGTCGGAGTTCATTTTCGTGTACACCTTCATCTTTTCTCAAAAGACCTGGACGCTTTCAAGGTATGTTATGGGAATCATAGGAGACTATCGTTTCGCCGATTACGGCCTTCTTGCTGCTGTTGGATTGTTCTACGTGATTCCCTCTATAATCTTCTTCTTCTTTGTAAGCAAGTACATGATCAAACTCACCATCGGGGGAGTGAAAGGCTGATGCCGTCAATCAGAGTTGTGAACTTCTCGAAGTACTTTGGAAAGGTTAAGGCGGTTGACAACGTCTCTTTCGAAGTGGAAGACGGAGAGTTTGTCGCGCTATTGGGGCCTTCTGGCTGTGGAAAAACGACAACATTGCTGACTCTGGCAGGAATATACAAACCCACTGCTGGGGAGATTTATTTTGGAGACCAGCTTGTGAACGATGTTCCACCCAAGTACAGGAATATCGGCATGGTGTTCCAGAACTACGCCCTTTATCCTCATATGAGCGTTTTTGAAAACATCGCTTTCCCTTTGAGAGCGAAGAAGCTTTCAAAAGAAGAGATCACCAAGAAGGTAAAGACCGTTGCAAAAAAATTGATGATAGACCAGCTTCTGGATAGAAAACCCATGCAGATATCCGGTGGCCAGCAACAAAGGGTCGCCCTCGCAAGGGCACTCGTGAAAGAACCGGAGATCCTGCTCTTTGACGAGCCTCTTTCTAATCTGGACGCAAAGCTCAGGATGCTCATGAGGGCTGAAATAAAGAAGCTTCAGAGTGATCTTGGTATCACCTCGGTTTACGTTACTCACGATCAGGCAGAGGCTATGACGATGGCGTCGAGGATCGCGGTTTTCAGCATGGGAAAACTTGTTCAGTATGGCACACCTGATGAGATATACGATCATCCGAAGAACATGTTTGTAGCGGCCTTCGTTGGTAATCCTCCAATGAACTTCCTTAAGGACTTTTCCGTGGTTTCCGAAGGAAACAGTGTCTACCTCCAGCGTGGAACAAGCAAACTCAGGCTCCCGGACAGTCGTAAGGGATCTCTGCCTGAGGTTGTTCCTGAAAAAGTGGTTGTCGGTGTCAGGCCGGAAGACTTCAGGATCGAAAGGAAGGAAGTGGACAACGGTATACCGGGTACGGTTTACGTTCTCGAGCCACTCGGTAGAGATGTTATCGTCAACGTGCGCGTTGAGAACCATGAAGATGAAATAACAAAGATCTTTGCCGAACCCGGCGAGACTTTTAAACCGAACGAGAGAGTTTACATAGTTCCGAATCTCGAAAAGGTGCATCTGTTCGATCCAGAAACTGAGGAAACAATACTTTAATTGCAATAGGGAGATGACTCATGTGTGGAAGGGTATAGGCGTGAATATCGATACTCGCAGAGTCAACGGATCCATCCGCAAATTTAGAGATGAACTGGAGTTCTTCAGTTCCCTCGGTTTCGATTACGTTGAGATCCCCTTGGCCGGGCTCGATGTGGTGGTTCGCGGAAGGATCATAGAGAGACGGATGAAGAGGATCCTGGATATCCTAAACGAGTTCGAGATAAAGCGCACAGTGCACGCGCCGGACGTGGTAAATCTCAAACACAGCACCAATCCATGGCATTACAGGGTGATGGAGTCCACCATAATCTTCGCAAATCGTATAGGAGCAGAGGTTGTTGTTTACCACTGCGGCACTGTTGACCACAGGCTGGATATCAGGCAAAAAACACAGGTACAGTCCGAGATCCAGGCCCTCAGAAAGCTTGGAAAGATGGCAGAAAAGCATGGAGTGGTGATCGGTGTTGAAAACCTCTTTCAGCCCGCCACGGAAGTGGTAGAACTTGTAAGCGAAGTGAATCACCCTAACGTTCGGATGACGCTCGATTTTGGTCATCTCTTTATTTACTGCGAATACACCGGGGCTGATTTCTACGAACAGATAGAACACGCCCTCCCGGTGACTGCGGAACTTCATGTCAGCGATAATTTCGCGGAAGCCCCTCAGACTTACCAGGATGTACCCGATGAAGAACCTTACCGCTTCGTGTACGGTATAGGAGATCTCCATCTTCCCCTTGGTGAGGGAGATATCCCATATGGAAGGATTCTCCCACTTGTGAAGAAGAGAGGTTTCGAAGGCATAGTGGTGCTTGAGGTCAACAGCATGGACCGCTTCAAAGAGGATTATGCGGATTCTCTGAAACTGTTGAAACGCTATGCGAACTCCGGTAACGGGAGGCGAACTAAAAAGTGAGGATACTTTTTGTTGGACATGTTTCTAAGGATTTCAATATCGCCAATGGAAAGAAGGTTCTTGTGCCCGGAGGAGGGGTCTTTTACGGCAGTATCGCAGCAGCAAGGCTTGGAGCTTCCACTGCTGTTCTAACAAAGTGCGCACTTGCGGATAGAGAGCTTTTCAAGCAGATGGAAGAAGCGGGAGTGGATGTCAACTACCTCGACAGTGATTCAACCACGAGCATCGAAAACGTATACACGGGACCAAACCCCGATGAACGCACAAGCCGGATGCTTTCCAGAGCGGCTCCTTTTAGAAACGAGGATCTTTTGTCTATTGAGGCGGATGCAATACATGTGAATCCTCTATGGTAGTGTCCTGGCTGGCTTTGCAGG
>DPRG01000114.1:5832-21425 GCA_003538775.1 Thermotogae bacterium | reverse complement strand
GTTCCAGCATAGAGCTTTTACACTTGTGCTCCGCTTCTCCCCTCGCAAGACTTAGAAACCGAGATGTGTGATAAGAAGAAAGGCAGAAGAACGCACAGCGCTCGTGAAGGCCGTGTGATCATGAGTGTTTTGTTGGGGAAAAAGAGCAAAAACATATGACTCAACGAACGCTTTTATGTTTGTTGATTTGCAGATTTCGAAATCAGCCTGTGTGATGAAACAAAAACACGAGATCACTGAGAATTACAAAAACCTTTAATCGTCTGAGGATCTTTGGAAAAAGGGTAATTCTAGGTATCTTCAAAGCTTTTCTCAGGCTATAGTTCGTTTGAATTTGACAAACGAAGATGTTAGGGGTATAATTTAAGTGAATTTATTAACAATTTATTTTGACAAAAAAGACCTGAGGAGGGGTAAGATGGCGATGGTCAAGGTGACTATTAATGGAGTATCGCATGAAGTACCCGATGGGATAACGATCCTTGAGGCTTGCCAGTTAGCCGGTGTTAGAGTCCCCACCCTCTGCAACCACCCGAGACTTCAGCCCACAGGTGCATGCAGGGTTTGTGTGGTTGAAGTGGAAGGTATGAGAAACCTTCAACCTGCCTGCGCGACTAAAGTTTCGGATGGTATGAAAATCAACACTGTGACTGACAGGGTGCAGAACGCTGTCAGATTTAACCTTTCCCTTCTTCTTTCAAGGCACCCCAACGATTGTATGACCTGTGAGGCCAATGGCCGATGTGAATTTCAGGATTTGATATACGAGTACGACGTGCACGATATCTTTCCCAAGACACTTCTGGGAGATGCTTACCTTGATACGAGCTCACCCTCTATTGTCAGAGATCTGGAAAAATGTGTTGTTTGCGGTCGATGTGTGAGAGCTTGTTCTGAAATACAGTCTATTAACGTGTATTCCATGGCAAATAGAGGGGCAGATTCACTGCCTTTGACTCCTTTCAATCTGCCCGTCGCGGAAACGGATTGTATAAACTGTGGTCAGTGCTCTGCCTTCTGTCCAACGGGTGCCATAATCGAAAATTCCGCAGTTCATAAGATGTGGCAGGCATTAAAGCGCCATGATAAGATCCTTGTTGTTCAGACAGCACCGTCGACAAGGGTGGCTATCAGCGAAGAGTTTGGAATGACGCCGGGTAGTATCTCTACCGGAAAAATGGTTGCAGCCCTCAAAATGCTGGGCTTCGACTACGTTTTCGATACCAACTTCTCCGCTGACCTGACTATAATGGAGGAAGGTTCTGAATTTCTTGAACGACTGAAAAAAGGCGGCCCGTTCCCGATGTTTACCTCCTGCTGTCCCGGATGGGTGAACTTTATGGAAAAGAACTATCCTCAGTTGAGCAAGAATCTCTCTTCGGCTAAATCTCCACAGCAGATGCTTGGCGCGGTTATAAAGACATATTTTGCTCAGAAGATAGGGGTTTCTCCGGATGATATCCTAAGCGTTTCCATAATGCCGTGTACCGCAAAGAAAGATGAAGCGCTAAGACCACAGCAGTTCATAAATGGAAAACCTACTGTCGATATCGTTTTGACCACTCGAGAGCTTGCCAGACTCATACGACTTGCGGACATACCATTCGCTTCGCTACCGGAACAGCAGTATGATGATCCTCTCGGAGAATCTACGGGCGCAGCGGTGATATTCGGCGTCACCGGTGGAGTTATGGAAGCAGCACTCAGAACAGCTTACGAACTTGGAACCGGTAAGCCGCTTCCAAAACTCGACTTCAACGAAGTGCGAGGGCTTGAAGGTATAAGAGAAGCGACTGTGAATTTTGACGGTAAAGAACTTCGTGTTGCTGTCGCTCATGGTGGAGCCAATATGCGTAAGCTTGTAGAAAAAGTCGTCTCTGGAGAGGTCTATTACGATTTCATAGAGATAATGGCCTGTCCAGGTGGTTGTATCGGCGGTGGAGGTCAACCCTACAGCCTTGATAGAGATATTCTAAAGAAGCGCGCAGAGGGTATTTACACGATAGACGAACGCAGTGTGATAAGAAAATCCCATGAAAATCCATCCATCAAGAAGATCTATGAAGAGTTCTTTGAACATCCTTTGAGCCACAAAGCTCATGAACTACTTCACACTCACTACACCGACAGATCAAAGAAAGGTATCAGACACCACGAGAAAGTGGAAGTTTAATTAGGATATGACAAAAGCTTACTTAAAACCCCTCACCGGTGGTGAGGGGTTTAAAATTGTACGGGGGTGATACGATGAGAAAAACGTTAACGGTTTTCAGTGCTCTTACAATTGTCGCTGTGGGTTTTGCTGTGGTTCTTTTGAACCCGGTTGGCCCAAGCGTTATTCCAATAGCTGGCATTCTGGAAGGGAAAGTGGAGTCGGATGTGTCGTTTGAGGTGAGATTCTGGAGCAACTTCGACCAGCTGACAGCCGGTCTTTCGTCTGAAGATGTTGATATCGTAGTGCTTCCGATATCGATTGGAGCAAATCTTTACGCCAGAGGGTTCCCAATCAAACTTGTTGCTGTAAATCTCTGGAAGTCGTTCTACATAGTTGGAAAGGATATTGAAGTGAACCAATGGGAAGATCTGGCGGGAAAGGAGATCTACACACCTCACGGCAAAGGGCAGACAGCGGATGTGGTGATGCGATTTGTCGCGGCAAAACACGGAATGACAGTGGGAAAGGATATCAAAATAAGTTACGCATCTCCACAGGAAATCGTTTCCCTCATGTCTGCAGGCAAGGTGCAGCTTGCGGCACTTCCGGAACCTTTTGTTACCCTCGCTATGAAGAAGGCTGGAGCACATATAGTAATAGACCTGCAGGAGTTATGGGCGAAAGAGACTGGTTACAAAGACAGGCTGCCGATCACCGGCATATTCGTAAAGAAAGGTTTCTTTGAGGGTGAATTCTCCACATTTCTTTCGGCCATCAATGCTTTGAAAAGATCCACAGAGTATGCTCGGGAAAACCCTCGTGAAGTAGCCGAGTTGACGACCAAGTACATCCCTGGCATGCCTTTTGAAGTGCTTCTTGAATCCATAAAGAGGAGTCTGTACCAGTACGTATACGCCGGTGATGTTAAAGAGGAAATCCTGGAGTATCTGAAAGCGGTTCATTCGGTAGATCCCGAAGCGATAGTGGCGATTCCAGATGAAGGTTTCTTCGCGCAGTGAGCGTTACTTCAAATCCCGCCATGGAGGGTTGTTCTTCCTTGGCGGGATCGGTCTTATCCTTTTCTTATGGTGGATGGCTTCTACTCTTTTCAACGCTCCTTTAGTTTTACCTTCTCCCTGGCAGGTGTTTCAGGAACTTTCCAACATGTTGAGAAGAGGAAGCGTTTTTCTTTCGCTTGTTTCAACTTTCAGCAAAGCGATCACTGGCCTAGGTATAGCCTTCGCATTCGGAGTACCCGTCGGAATGTTATCTGGCTTAAGCCGAACAGCAGATGAGCTTTTAAAGCCTTTTATGATGGTAGTGCGATCGGTGCCAGTGGTTTCGTGGCTCGCAAGTGCGATACTTTTGTGGGGAATGGGATGGACGGCCCCCACTTTCATCGTTGCGGTATCGCTTTTTCCTTTAGTGTGTTTCAACGTGGCTGAAGGGGTAAGATCCGTCGATCTTCTTCTGGTGGAAATGGCCAGGGTTTACCAAGTGCCTAAGAAAAGGATTATGGTCGATATATACATGGGTTCTCTGATTCCCTTCATGTTGTCAGCTTTCAGAGTGAGCATCGGTACGATGTGGAAGGTTGCCATAGTGGCGGAGTATCTGGCTGGCAACAAAGGCATAGGTGTGGAACTGTCCTGGGCCAAATTCTATCTGAACACGCCCCGGGTTTTCGCATATACACTCCTGGCAGTCCTGGCGGGTTTGGGTTTAGAAAAATTTTTTGAATTCGTCATAGAGAGATACGGAAGGAAGTGGCGGATATCTCTGGAAGTGCTTTGAAGGTAGAGAATCTCAGAAAATCTTATGGTACGTTAAAAGTGCTCGATGGGATAGATGTCGAAGTGAAGAAGGGAGAGAGGGTCGCTTTACTGGGACCTTCCGGATGCGGAAAAACCACTATTCTTAAGATCGTGGCAGGCCTTTTGCGTCCAGATGCAGGCAACGTTCATATGAACGTGTCGAGGATAGGTTTTGTCTTTCAAGAAGACAGGTTGATCCCGTGGAAAACCGTATGGGAGAATCTGGAGTTCGTTCTTCCTTATCCCCAGAGGATTGAAAGGATTCTGAAGCTTGTCCACCTGTGGGATTACAGAGATCTTTATCCTGTCCAACTAAGCGGAGGGATGAAACAACGAGTGAACCTCGCGAGAGCACTGCTTGTGGAACCGGATCTTTTGCTTTTAGATGAGCCTTTCAAGGGGCTGGATTTGGAGATAAAAGCTGAACTTTTGGACGAGATCCTGCAAATGTGTTCTTCGATGAAAGTAACATCTGTACTGGTCACTCACGATCTTAGAGAAGCACTGATCTTTGCGGACCGAATATATATTCTTTCACAGCCTCCGACAAAGGTGAGGAGTATTGTAAATGTGAACCTTCCACTTGAACACAGGGATTTCTGTGATCTCAAACTTCTTGATAAAGAGAGAGAGGTGCTATCTCAGGGATTTTGGGTTGCTTTTGAGCCCTCTTCTCGATCAAGATAAAAAAGCATCTCCACGATGACACCCTTACCTACCTCCGACACGATCATCATTTTGTCCGAAAAGCGTTTCATATTCGCTAGCCCCATTCCTGCACCAAAACCGAGTTCACGAACGTAATCAGGAGCAGCGGAATAACCCTCCTGCATGGCCAGTTCCACATCTTCGATACCTTTACCGTAATCTTCAACCCTGACCTTCACGGAAGAGTCACTGAGGAAACAATATATGATCCCGTGACTGCCGCTGTGTATAACCACATTGGTTTCCGCTTCATAGGTAGCTATCGATACCCGTCTTACCACATCCGGTGGCAATCCCTTGTCTGTAAGAAACTTTTTGAGCTTTGCGGCTCCAACACCTGCAAGGTTTACATCAGAGTAGTCTATCTCAAACGCAAAATCCGCTCCTTTCTTATCCAGAGGTTCACCCGTGATGAGCGAGCGGTAATAGTATTCGGACTCAAGAACGTTATTTCGACGTTCATCATGGGTGTAGACGACGCTGAACCATTTCAGAAGGCCTCTAAGAATATCTTCTTTTGTGATCACCCCAACAACCCTTTTTATTTCATCTACCACTGGAAACCTGCCGTAGCCATAACGCTCAAAATACTCTATGGCTGTTTGTACGCTTTCATCGGGCTTAAGATAGATGACATTTCTGGACATGTGTTTTTCTATGGGATCACGTATGTAACCTTTTTCCAGAGCTATGATGATGTCTTCTATGCTTACGATACCCACGAGTTTCCCTTTATCATCCACTACGGGAACGCCAGAGATCTTTTTCAACCTCATTAGTTCTTTGGCATGCCAGAGTGATTTTTCAGGTGTGAGTGTTTGAGGGTCCTGGTTCATGATGTCCTTAACCTTCAGATGTTCGATAATCTGTTTAAGGCCAGCTATGAAGTCTTCAGCCAAACCATTCACCACCAGCGTCTCAGCTAAGAGAGTCAACTGGTTTCAGGCCTTTTTGATAGAGCCTCCCGCAAGCCTCGAACATAGAGAGCCGGGAGTGGAGGAGAGGTATTCCAAGGGCTTTCGCAAGATCTATGGTGGTCTGGGGAACCATGTTTTTTCTGACTATCACGGCACCAACGCCGTCAACTATGCTCACAGTTCTTGGAACCTGTGGTGTGTTGAGGCCTGTTATGAGCAGGATTTTGGGTTGAGAGAAGGCAAGGACGTCACTCATCATGTCCGCCGCCGCGACTCTTTCCACTACGATTTCATCCAGTTTGTCATGTCCGGTCAAAACTTCTGCTTCAAGTATCTCAGCTACCTCTTTCAGTGTCATATCATCACCTCTTTTTCCATCTTTTCCAGCAGATCTGTTATCTGAGTGTGTATGAATTCCGACAAAGTGATTTTCGATCGTATTCTTTTGAAAAGATAAGATACGGATACCGGCGCGATCGAAAAAAGTGTTTTTAGAACCGCCATAGCTATCCACTGAATCTCCGCCTGAGCGTGAGCATCCAGGCGCAGTTCTATAAAATGCATGAAGTTTCTCAGGTTTCCGGTCATGTAAAACTCGGTGAACACACCCTGTGGGAGCACAAAACGCGCCTGCTCTCTTGCCACACCCATTTCCAGCAGTTTTTTGTACAATCGATAGGATTCATCATAAAGGTTTTTGATTTCGTCAAGCAGCTGCATTGATATATTCGGATCCAGCTCACCCGAACTACCCTGAAGGTTTTCCTTCCTGTCCTGCAAGCGGAGTGTTCTTGGCAGAAAAAACGTTATATCTCTACTCGTGTATCTACGACTCAACATGTTGTAAGAAAAAGTGCGATGCCTGAGTATTTGAACGGCTATACACAGCGGGCATTTTATGTAGAATTTGGCCACTACATGCTCAAAAGGGGTCAAATGCTCGTTTTCAGCAAGATAGGCAATCAAAGTACGGTCTTTTTTCTCACCCTTCAATCCCTGATGCGTCGAAACACGGGCCGCCTCCACAACGCTTGGATCGTCACCCATGAAATCCCGGAGATGCACTTTCATTCCATCCTCTGACTCGAAAAAAAGACTGTCAGAGTCTACAATGTGTTGAGAGCCATCTATGTGTCTAACCGTTTTCACTTTCTCCACCCACCTTTTGCGAGAAGAACCTTTTCAGCTGAAAGAACTCCCTGAATCCGAGCAAAATAGCCAGTACAATCGCCAAAAGTGCGGAAGTGTAGGGATTCAACCTTGACAGAAGAATGTTTCTCATTATCTCTTCGACGAACACCCATGAAGCCAGGTATGCCGCGAAAGTGGACATACGAAGTCTTCTGGAAAGAACGAGATTGTAGACTCCCATAACGGCAACGGCCAGCGAAACAGCCAGAAGGGTTCTGTCGGGATCTACGAGTTTTCCCCCAAATCTGGAAAGCAGGCTGAGGGCGGTACCAACTACCAGCGTGACTTTCAAGGTGTTTTCAGGCCAGAGATAAGACTTCGACAGGAAGATTGCTATCACCGCAACCAGAACAAGCGGCAGGGTTTTCCACAAACTCTCTATCCCTTGCCCGATATAGCAGGAAATCAAATAAACACCTGAAAGCACCAACGTGAGTGTCATTCACTGTCCCTCCACCTTGCGATCATTCTGAGAACGTTCTTCACGTCGTACACGCGCAAAATCCGCGTGGTTAAAAGGAAAAGCGTCAGTGCCGAGGCACCGCCGACAACGACGGCGACCAATCCATCGAAAAAGTGTCTTATCAGTAGCAGGTCAGCGATCACGATTGCAGCCGATAGAAATATCTTCCCCGTGTATACCGGATCGATCACATTTGTAATGCCGTACCTTTTCCGTGCGATCATGTAGAGCATCACCATTCCGTAAGTTGCCGATATGGAAGTGGCAAGAGCCAATCCCATGTGTTTCATCTTCCATACTAACATGGCGTTGAGAAGCGCGTTGACTCCCACAGAGGATATATTCACTGAAATAAGAGTCTTCGTATCTTTGTGCGAAAAGTAAAAATTCCCTAAAATACTGCCGAACGCGAGAGGAACAAGTCCAATCGAATAAAAGATAAGAGACTGGTATGTGAGGATCCTCGCCTGCATGTCGAAAGCCCCACGTTCGTAGACCACCATAACGATCCAGTCTCCAAGGAACAGAAAAATAAGGGTCACAGGAACATAGGCGAAAGTGATCAGTTGATACGATCTTCTTAAAAGCCGATCGCGCTGTATATGATCTTTCTTCGCAACGGCGTCTGCAAGAACAGGATACACGACACTGGTGAGAGATCCCGTTATGATGCCAGCGGGAAGGTCGCGGAGGCGTATGGCGTAGTTCAACCCACTGATAGTTCCTTCAGGCAGAAGGGATGCGAACCCTCTATCAACGATCAGATTGAGAGTGCCGGCGATGTAGCCCAGAAAGACAGGAAGCCACAAGGCAAAGGTTTCCGAAAGAGGTTTTTTCAGACCACTTATCCTTCCTGGCAGCGCGCTTTTGCCAAGAACGACCAGAGAGACCATGGATATCAGGCCGTGCGCTACAGTCCACGCGAGAACCAGAGGGTACGCCTTTTTAGGATCCGCGGTGAGTAGAAGGATGAGGAGTATTACCGGGTTGAATAGCACTGTGGGAACGGCTACTGCGGCAAGGAACATACGGTGCATCCTGAGCAACTGAACGTACAACAACTCCAGGGAGTTGAAAAGGATCATGATGGAGCTGTATCTCATGACAAACGTGGTTATGTTTTTAGTTTGCTGATCGAAACCGGGAAAGAAAACGCTGACTATGAAAGGCGCTGAAACAGCTGCGAATATTGAAAGCGCTATCGATAGGAGAATGATTATGCTTACAATGCCACGCGCGTATATTTCAGCCTCCTCTTCTCCTGATTCCTCTTTTAGATGGGAGTACACCGGAACCATGGTGCTGGTGAAGGTACCCGCTCCTATCCCAACAAGAAGAGAAAACGGTGACAAAACAGCGAGGAAGATATCGTAGGGTTTCGACGCGCCGTATATGTAGGCAACGATCATCTCCCTAACAAAGCCAAGGAGTTTGCTCATGAGATTGAAAAACGTGGTAATGGCGAAACCTCTACCAATGCTCTGCCGTGATCTCAGGATGCCGGCTATTTTGCTTATCAGATCTCTCACTCCCTAGAAAAGAGCTTCCTGAGCCTTTTAAGCACCCCTCTTGGGTCCTTTGCGCTGAAGACACTGCTTCCCATGATCAGAAGATCCGCACCGGCTTTCACGATCTCTTCCGCATTCGATTCTCCAATGCCTCCGTCCACGGCTATTTGAACATTCAAGCCGTCTTCGGAAATTCTTCTCTTAAGTCTTCTCACCTTTTCCTTCATCGTGGGAATGAATTTCTGACCGCCAAACCCCGGGTTGACCGTCATCAGCAAAACACCGTCAACGTAAGGAAGAATCTCGTCCAGCGTCGAAAGTGGTGTAGCGGGGTTCAGACAGACAAAGGCTTGCTTACCATTTTTCTTTATATTCTCAACAGTGCGATGAAGATGAGTGCATGTTTCCACATGCACCCATATACTATCGGCTCCCAGTTCGGCGAAGGTATCGATGTATCTATCGGGATCGATTATCATGAGATGAACGTCCAGAGGCAGGTTTGTGGTCTTTCTGAGTGCCTTTACCAGCGGCATACCAAAACTTATGTTGGGCACAAAAACTCCATCCATAACATCTACATGTATTGAATCGGAAAGGTCTTCCACTTTCTTTATTTCCTCTTCCAGGCGCATCAGGTCGGCAGAGAGAATGGAAGGGCTGAGCATCACCATGGTTTTTTATCCTCCTTTTCTTCGAGTTCTTCTATCATCATAAGGTAACTCTGGTACCTGGAAGGCGCTATTTCACCTTTTTCCACGAGGTCTTTAACAGAACAACCTGGCTCAGCAACGTGTATGCAGTCAGAAAATGCGCACGGCGGTGCGCTCCGAAATTCAGGAAAGTACTCTTTGAGTTCTTCAACTTCCATATCTCCAAGCTCGAGCGAGGAAAAACCGGGTGTGTCAACAACGAATCCGCCGAAGTCGAGTTCCAGCAGTTGCGAAAAGGTTGTGGTGTGTCTTCCCCTCCCTTTTTTCGAAAGCTCCCCTGTTCTGAGTTGAAGGCCGGGATTCACCGCGTTGAGTAAACTGCTCTTTCCAACGCCCGACAATCCCGCGAGGGCTGAGACCTTTCCCGCGAAGACAGAGCGTAGAGTGTCTATACCCCACCCTCTCTTCACGCTCGTTTTGTAAACAGGGTAGATCTTTTCGTACACTTTGATAAAATCTTCCAGCGTCGCTGTTTCTTCTTCGCTCAGGAGGTCGATCTTGTTGAAAACGATCACGATATCTACACCGGCTCTTTCTGCAAGTACAGTTATTCTGTCCACAGTGGAAGGAGGAACCTCCGGATTTTTGAGCGTTGTGACCACTATCACCTGGTCGACGTTGGCCACCGACGGCTTCTTGAGTTCGTTCTTCCTGTGAAGTATATTTTCCACAAGACCCGATCCATATCCGTCAGGGGTGTATTCCACCAGATCTCCCACTATGGGACGTATCCCCTGCTTTTTGAATCGACCCCTCAATTTCAAATTTATGTGCGTTCCATCATTGATGTCGACTACTGTCACCTGGTCAGAGTGGAAGCGTACAACCCGCCCGACCCGTCTCGCCACCTGATCACCTCCAGCTGAAGGGGTGTCAAACCCATCCAGCCAAAAACCACTGTCCCATCCTTTTCGGGTTGGATGAGCGCAATCAATCTGCCGGAAGCAATGTCTAAAACCGGCAGAGCGAGCGTGTACACCCTTTCTTCAAATGGTATCCTACGAAAATAAGTGTACACAAAGAATGTGAAGGAAGTGTCATCAGCAACGAACAGCCTGACATCTGTTTTCGGTTCACTCTTCAGGGTTGTCTGCTGTACAACCACACCGCTGGGGTATAGGGATTCTCTTTTCAAGACTTTTTCTATGGAATAATCAATTCCAAGTTCTTCGCAAAGCTCTTCGGCGAGTTTCAAGGGCAGAAATCTCATATCCGGCGCGGGGCCAATCCAGCGCTTACCTCTACTCACAAGGACTTTTACCAGATTTTTTTCTCTGTAAGTTCCCAGGACAATGCCAGGTTCATAATCGGACCACACAAAAGTAGGATCTACCTCGAACCCAAGCGCTTCGATTATCTGGGCGGCATCTTCGAATTTCAGGAACGACACATCTGGTATCTCAACGTTCCTTGAACGGCCAAGGTGTACATAAACACGCCGCCCTTTTCTTGCCAGTTGGCCAGCTGGAGGATACTGTGAAACCACATACTCTCCAGAACCAGCCGTCTGGATTCCAAGGCCATTTTTTTTGAGCATTTCACGCGCTTCCGTGACCGTCCGACCGATAAGCTCGGGAACCTCAACATGAGGGTTGTTGAACTGTATCAACCAGATAATGACAAGTGAAAAAAGAAAACCAGCGAGCAGACCTGTTAAGAATCTGAGTATCCATCTAAGGGTTCTCATCTTCTTGCTTTTTCAGCTCTGAGCTGACCACATGCCGCGGATATATCGGCTCCCTTTTCGGCTCTCACGGTGGTTTCTATACCATTGGACTCAAGAATTTGTGCGAAATTCTGTATCTGTTTGCGGGAAGGCTTTTGAAAACCCGCACCAGTTTCATTCACAGGTATGAGATTCACATGAGCTTTGAAAGACTTGAGAATCTCCGAAAGTTTCCGGGCATGTTCAAGGCTGTCGTTTATCCCTCTAATGAGGACGTATTCGAAGGTGACGCGCTTTCCGGTAATTTCCTGAAAGCGCCGTACGGCATCGAGAACCATCTCTAATGGATATCGGTGGTTCAACGGTACAATGAGGTCTCTGACAGCGTTATCCGGTGCGTGAAGAGAAACGGAGAGTCTTACCTGAGGATATCTACGAGCCAGCTCCTCGATCCCTTCCGGTATGCCCACCGTCGATACCGTTATCCTCCTCAAGCCCATGTTTCTTAATTTAGGATGTGAAAGGATTTCAATAGCTTTGAAGACATTATCAGTGTTCAGCAGAGGTTCTCCCATTCCCATGAAAACAACGTTGTCGAATTTCTCTTTTTCAAAAAATTCCATGAGTAGCATCTGTGCAACGATTTCATCTGCGTTGAGATTACGTTCGAAACCCGATTGTCCGGTGGCGCAGAAAGAACACTTCACGGGACAGCCTGCCTGTGTAGATATACACGCGGCTTTTCTATCGGAATAAGGAATGCTCACAGATTCTACATATTCTCCATCGAACAGCTTCCAGAGGTACTTCCTCGTACCATCCCGTGAGGTCTGCACCTCTGAAAGCTCAAGCCGGTGTATCCCGAACCTTTGGGAAAGATCATTTCGCGCGGTTTTCGGCAAATTCGTCATCTGGGTAAAATCAAAAACGAGTTTTTTGTAGATCCAATCCGCAATCTGATCAGCACGGTATCTTTCCATGCCAAGGGACGTGAGCTTTTCCACGAGTTCTTCGTAAGACATTCCTGTTATAACCAAAGCCGATCCCTCACTGCCCAAGAATTACGTACACGGGATAGATCTTGCCACTGTCAAGAATATCAATTCTCACGGTATAAAGATTCACCTCGTCTTCACCATAGTTGTAGTCTAAAGGCGTTGCTGTTACCGAATCGACAGTCATTACTCCGTCAACCTGCAAATCTCCGAAAAAGCCCGTTATAATTTCATCCTTGAGATCATTGGGATCGAGGACTTCTCCCACGCTATGACGCCAAATACTTTCGGCAGCAAATCTTTGTAGCGCTGAACGCTGTGCCAGTTTTAGCTGCATGCTGGCTCCTTTCGTACCCTGCACGAGAAGATTCATTGCAGATACCAGAACTATTGCGAGTACCAGAAGCGAGATAAGTAACTCCAGGGTTAATGCGCCACTTTTCATCAGTTCACCCCTAACATCGTTATAACGAGAATTCTACCTCGCGCTGAAGGTGTGCCTTCTACAACAGCTCCAAGACCACCGAGTATCCGCCAGTCGTAGACGTAGTTTTTACTGTATCCGGTCTTTATCTCTCCTGTGTACGGATTAAAGGTCCCAACAGGTCCTCTGTAGTTTTGCATTATAGATCCGTAAACAGTTAACTGACCAGCTGGGCTACCTTTGTTAAAATTATGAACTCCAAAACTTCCTTCGAAGGCGTATATACTTCCAAAGATTTTGAGATTTTTCTTGGTCTCTCTAACTTTTACGTCATCTTTAGCAACTATATTCAAGAAATCATCTGAAGACACGTTTTTGAGCAGCTCGTTGTACTCATCGGTTAGTTGTAAGTTGTCCATAGCTTTGGCTCCGTGTTTTCCTTCTGAGGCTGCCATGGTATCCAAAAGATCGCGATAATCTTCGTAGATTATGTGAGTATGGATGAAAATGTCGCCTTCAGAGTACAGAGTGTATCTTCCATCCACATAAGTGGGCTTCCCAGAGTTTCCACGGTTATCTATGGCTATATCCTGATCACATTTCAATATACCGTTGAATAAGACATCGTTTTCACTACCTGGGTCAATGCCCAGGATCTCAGCGGCGTTATCGCCAGTGACCACCATGTGCCATGTTCCGTCGCTGTTGGGTTTTAGATGGAATAGAGGTGTAGCGTTGTTCATGTTATCGGGGTAATCGTCATCTTTCAAAGTGTAAACCCTTAGCCCGTGATCCTGTCCTGCGCCCGGAGCACTCTTGAATTCCACAACAAGCATGAGATCATCGGGAAGATCGATATCTATCCCAACGGGATGATCGGATTCGATAAACGTTGCAGGCGGAACTACCATGGAATTCAATTCCTCTTCGTACTGTGTTCTCAACGTTTCCATTCTAAAACGCTCTCGGTCTTCGGTGGATAGAAGTCGAGGACTTGCGGGATCGAGAAATATCGGATTCGCCCCTTCCGAATGGTAAATGATTCCCGTTCCTGGTTCACTTGGATCATCGTATACTTCTACCAGACCTTTGAAGATAGGCTGGCCATGAACGCGGATCTGATCGTTCGATCGGAAAGGTCCGTCTATAACATCTCCGGTGGTAAACCAGATTTCACCGTAGACAGGGTTGTCTTCGCTCTCTGTAAAATAAACGTACCTGTTCAGAAAATACGTGCTCACTACCGCAAAGGAATACCTGTTTTCAAACCTTGATACAACCATGGTAAGCGTTTTGTAGTTGGTAAAAGGAAGAGCGACGACTTCCGCCCCGGGACCAAGATAATCTCTCAAACTGTTGTAAAGATCCCTCAAAGCTTCTTGTTGAGATATATAAAAACACCTACTTGTGTCAACCTGTGTAATCGTTTCTTCCCAGTAACTCCCGTCACTTCTATTGGTTAGCTGATCCACGAAGTCGGATATCCACGAAGGTGGAGAGGAATCGTAGGTAATGTCAAACCCGGTTGAACCATGGGACTTGGAAGCCACGACACCCAGGCCGAATTGAAGAGCGTTCATCGATCTTACACGATCCATAGAAGCTTCTATATATCGCCTGTTGCGCATTGTGGCGCTGGATAGCGAAACAACAACAGTGGTGGTCAGTATACTCATCACAACAACCACCAGCAGTGTTAGAGGTAAAACAAATCCTCTTTTCATCTTTTCACCTCATGTTCGGGCTGGTGACGGCGCCGGTGAAAGAGAGCCTCAACGTACCAGACGTTTTAACTATGGTGTAGTTAACAATACCATGTGTTGGAGTGGAAAAAGTCACCTCTTCCAGTTCTTGTGCAATAGTAGCCAGAGGGGTTACCGATGAACCATTCACCTGCTCATGGATAAGGGTACCGTTGGGGTAAAAAGCCACTCTCTCAGCCATTTCTGAAGAGAAGCTTTCCCCCACAAACGGCACTCTAACCTTGAAGTTTACGGTAGTTGAAGTGACGGAAACCTCGTCAAGTCTTGGCCCCATCCTTGATAAAACTCTTCTCAGCTTGTCCTCAACCTCAATCAACTCTCTCGTTGCAAGCAGTTTATTTAAAGTAATATCACTGTTTCGAATAGTTTGTATCAAGATGATTCCAGAGACGACAAAGACAACGATCATGATAGACATGGCTATAAGAACCTCTATCAGAGTAAAACCGTTTTTCGTGATTTTCACCCCCTAATAATTTGACGATGATTTTAGAGAAAAGTTCCAAAGATACTTTCGGATTATTTGAACCTTAGATGTTTGTTTTGATTTTAAGAAATATCTCCACGGGTTCTCCGGGCATCAGCTTGAGTTTCAGGTGCGAAGTCAAACACGATCCTTGATAAACTTTTTCAAAACCAGCTTCAGAATACGATACAGTATAAATCGGGAAGTACCAGTGGCTGATTTCCCGATCTGCCTCAATTACGAAGCAAACCTTTCTATAATCGTCAACAACTCCAAAGCTTTTCCCCCTGACTTCCCCGGAATTTCTCAGTGCACCGAGGTTCTTTCCATCCACCATATAATATCTGTCAGGACTATCAGGTGCGAGAAGATTAACGTTGTTTTCCACGCCAAACCACACTTCTATTGTTTTGTCCCAGAGATTCGTGATTGAATAAACCACCTTAATATCTTCTTCTTCGAGATACACTTCTTTATCGACACTCACAGGAACCCAATCCGATCCAATCCACACGTGTCCATCACGTCGAAGTTTTATGGACAATTTCTCTTGATCATATGAGTAAAGGTAGGGTTGGTTCACGAAGTCTCCCTGCTCGGGATATTTACAGTTTGAAAAGCTTTCCAGGCTGTTCCAATCACCAAAGAAATGATCTATGAGTGCGTACCGTTCATACCAGTCGTAAGCGACAAGGTTTTCCAGCCCTTTCTCCCTTGTCAGAACCACATCGTGTATCGTTTTAGCCTTTCCGGCGGCACGTAACTCTTCTTCGGTAACCGCTTCTTTCAGACGATCGTGGTATGGTTCGT
>DPRG01000114.1:0-5560 GCA_003538775.1 Thermotogae bacterium | reverse complement strand
TTCAAAGAGGCGCCCGCCATAGTGAGGATCGAAATACAGGTTGAGGTTTTTCGAAGACACCAGGATTTCCTTAAATCCATCACAATCCACGTCTTCTTCCTCTATACGTTCCGGAAGGTCCAGCAGCGATTCAGCATTTATCAGATTCGTGTAAACAGCATCTCTAAGGTGAGGAAGGTAAAGACCACCGAATACACCATGCCAGTATGCATCGTTGGACTGTGACATCAAGTAGCGTTTTCTGGCTTCTTCTGGTGGGTTACCAGATTCTTCGATCATTCTTCGTACTTTCAGCATCTTTTTGTGCATGTTATTGCTCTCGGTGTATTTCGAAAGAAACGACCTCCATATTCCACCCTTCAGGAACATCGAAAACTTCTCGAACTCGCCGCGCTTTCTCAAGTCTTCAAGAAGCTCTTCGAACTCCTTCCGCGCTTTCGAAGGTAGTGCCCATTCGGTCATTTCAAGGTACGAAGAAATGGGAAGATATATCCGGCCTTTGGGCGGATAATGTTCAAGGTATTCTTTGAAGGTGAGGGATTCTATCCAGTCGGTGTTTTCTATTGTTTGGAAAAACTCCTCCAGCCATCCTTTTTCATAAACGTGGGTGTATGTCTGTGGCCAGACCCCGAATTTCTCACCATCGTCGAACATGACCTGTAGAGCTGTACCACCCGAATTTGCGTAGAGCAAGAGGTGGTTAACAGTGGAACTGGGCGGTTCGAAAGGTATGAGGTATCTGAGACGTTTACTTATCGGAAAGACGTTAAGGGCGTACCCATCTTCTTCCGTCACATAATACCCATCGAGCTGCTCATCGTAAAGTCCCGCCCAGTGAAAATGGTTGTCGTCAACGACGACGTACTTAACACCTGCTTTCACAAGTGATTTCGCGATTGACGGTTCCCATACCCTTTCCGCAAGCCACATACCAGCAGGGTCGGTATCGAACAACTCTTCTATAAGCTGGGTGAGCCTTCGGATCTGCTCGATCCGATCTTCCTCTGGAATAACCGGGATAATAGGTTCGTAATAACCTCCAGTTGCTATCTCGAGGCGACCTTCGCGAACCAGGTGTTTCAACCTCTCGATATATTCAGGGTGTTTTTTTGAAAGCCACTCCAGAAGCCAGCCGCTGAAGTGTACCGTCATTTTCAGGTGATATTTTTCAAAGACTTCAAAAAAGGGCTTGTAAGCTTTTTGATATGCATCTTCCAGTACATGTTCGAAATTACCCACTGGTTGATGATTATGGATGCCGAATAAGAAGTTGATTTTCTTCACAATTTCACCTCTGCTTCAAGGAATGATCTGGCCAAGAAATTCCTGCATTCGACTGATCTTCAATTGCTCTGCCACAACTATCGATTCGAGACCTCTTATGGAAGATGTGAGTTCTCTGTTCACTATCAGATACTCGAATTTATGTGCCTGGGAAAGTTCCCATTTCGCGTCTTCGAGTCTTCTCTGAAGCGATTCTTCCGATTCAGTTTTTCTCATCATCAGACGATTCTTAAGGTCACTGAAAGTTGGGGGAGCAATGAAAACAAACACAGCGTCGGGATAAATCTCCATTATTTTCATGGCACCCTGAACGTCCACATCGAGCAATACATGTTTTCCATTTCTTATGGCTTCTTCCACCTGGGACCTGGAAGTACCGTAATAATGCCCATGAACTTCCGCCCATTCTAAAAATTCTCCCCTATCGCGCAGTTTGATAAAGGTTTTTTGATCCACAAAGAAATAGTCAGTTCCATTTTCCTCGCCGGGTCTTTTAGGCCTTGTGGTATAAGAGACTGGAAATACAAGATTGTCGAACTTTTTCAGAACCTCCCGTATGATCGTGCTTTTACCAACTCCTGAAGGTCCGGTGACTACGTAGATGATGCCTTTCACTGCTGAGCCCCCATCCTTGCACGATGGAGAGAAGCTTCTATATCTATCAGTGCCTGAACAAAACGCGTGGCTATGGTTTCGGGTTGAATTGCGCTGAGGATTATATGGTTGCTGTCGGTAATGAGGATAGACCGGGTCTTTCTGCCGTAGGTTGCGTCGATGAGTTTGCCCTCATCTTTTGCTTGTTCTTTCAACCGCTTTAAAGGAGAGGATTCAGGATTGACAATAGCGATAACGCGGTCTCCCACAACCACATTTCCAAATCCGATGTTGATCAAGCCATACACGCTCTCTCCCCCTTCTTCAAACTACAGAACATTTTGAACCTGTTCTCTCAACTGCGTAACCAACCATTTGGATTCAACAACGTTGTGCGATATTTCCTTTAATACCGACTTGGAGGCGATAGTGTTCAACTCACGCAACATCTCCTGGCACAGAAAGTCCAATCTGTTACCGACAGGTTCTTCCAGCATCAGTAGTTCCTCTGATCTTTTGATGTGAGAGCGCAGTCTCACTATCTCTTCTTCGATATCACATCGGGATGCTGCTACTGCGATCTCCGTCTCAATTGTATTTCTATCGGGTTCAAAGCCCGAACCGCGTAGAAGTTCTTCTACATTCTTTTCAAGGCGACTTTTGGTGAATTCTTTTTGTTTAGCGGCAAGTGTTTCTATTTCTTCAACAGCCTCTTTTAGCTGTTCAAGAAGGGATCCGATGTGCTTTTTCAGACGCTCCCCTTCCTTCTTCCTTTCCGTGTGCAGCGCTGTCACAGCCTTCTCCAGAGACTCCTGCACTGCTGTCCAGACGACCTCCCAGACCTCTTCTTCAACATCGACAAAAAATATGTCTTTGAATCTGCTAAGTGTATCTGTGGTCGTCATATCCGGGATACCGAATTCATCACTTAAGTCCCTTAAGCCCTTTATCACAGCACCAGCAAGTCCCTTATCCAGCTTTATCACCGAAGAAGGCTGAAGAAAACCAAGTCTTATTCTACAGCTAATACTTCCGCGTGAGAGTTTCGTTGTGAGCAGCCGATGGACCTCGAATGCTAATCGTGGAAGTTCAGGATTAATGGAAACAGAAAGATTCAAACCCTTCGAATTGAGGGATTTCAGTTCGACATCAACTATCAGCGAATCCTTTACTTCTTTCAGTTTGACGTAGCCCGTCATGCTTAACATATGAAAATTATAACATCCACACACCTGAAGTTGTAGAATATTTGATGATATTCCGAAATAATCGATCAGGAGGCACAAAAATTGAAAATATTCACCCCTTTTGAGACAAAAACCTTTCGCGTAGCGCAGCCTGTATTTTTAGGAAGAGGTTCTGGCTCTGGGATTCTCCTTATTCATGGTTTCACGGGATCTCCTCATGATTACTCTTTTCTCGCTCCTTTTCTTGCCGAACACGGTTATAGTGTGATGGTGCCACGGCTTCCCGGACACGGCACAAATGCTATGGATTTCCTGAATACCAGAGCCGAAGACTGGATAAGAAGAGCGCTCGATGCGGCGGCTGATGCGAGGGGTCTCTGGAAAAAGGTGGGTGTGGTGGGGCTTTCTATGGGGGGACTCATAGCAACCATTCTGGCTTCAACCATAAAAGTCGATTCTCTTGTCCTTGCGGCACCAGCTTTTGGTGTGGCGAATGCGAGTTTTAACCTGGTACCGCTTTTTCGGTTTTTTGTGCGGGAAATCCCCAAAAACCCCGAGGAGATCCCTCAATTCGAAGATCCAGAACTTCAAACTCTTTCGCGCGAATACTGGTCTAAGCATATGGTGCCAGCGCTTTATCAACTCTGGAGAGTAAAAAGGATTGCGTGGAAGAAATTAAAACACGTAGTTGTTCCTACCCTATTCATTGCATCTGAGAAAGATGGCACAGTACCGCTGGCGGCAGTGCAAAAAGCGTATGATAATATCAGCTCTCAGCGGAAGGAAATGATGGTTCTTAAAAAGAGTGGACATGTTGTAGTCAATGACGTGGAAAAAGAGCTTGTGGCGGAGAGGATTTTGAGCTGGTTCGAAAAAACTATGGGGGGTGCATAAGATGGTTAAAAAATCTATTTTTGTAGCGTTTCTGTTGATAAGCCTCGGACTCTCTCTTTACGCTCAGGCTGTGGACAAAGATACGAGACCAGTGGTACTTATTCATGCTGTTGGTGCCGATCCGACCACCAAAGAGATCGTGGCGATGGTTTCTGAAAGGTCTCTGTCCGTCGGAAAGATAAGGGTTGTTGTCAGAGAAAAATTGATCTTCGATGAGGCCAAATTGGGTATGGCGGGTTTCATATCACCCGAAACTCAACAGGAGTTAAAACTCCTTGGAGCTCAGTATCTCGTACTGGTGGAACTTCTTGATCAGAGGTTGACAACAGAGTCGCGAAGCGATGGATATCTTGATCTTGAATTCCATTTGAAACTGGATTTAAAGGTGGTGCGTCTTGACACCTCGGAACTTGTAATATCTAAAGTTGTTGAATCAACCGGTTATGGAAGCACTGGACCATTCACGAGCTTTCCTGAGGCGAGGGAGAAAGCCGAATCCAGTGCGAAAAGCTATGCGGCCTACAACATTTACTCTGAATTGCACGCGCTTGTTACCATTAGAGCGCTGGTTCTGGGGAAACAGGACGACACGCTGGTCATAAACAGAGGACGTCTCGATGGAGTGGTCGTTGGAGCCCATTTCACGTTCGTTAAAACAACGGTTATAGCTGGTAGCACTTATGAAGATACGGACGGATTGGCGGTGGTGGAAAAGGTTGCAGACCATACCGCAGTTCTCAGAGTTCTTGAATGGCCAAAATTCGATCTCACAGGAAATGTTATGGTAAAGGAACTTCCAAAAGAAACAGGTGTTGGAGGGATATTCTCTTTCGCCGTGTTGAGGTGTCAGGGTAAGGATATAGGCACTTATGGAGCCGATGTGGAGTTTTACGCCGACGAGTACTGGTTAACAGAACTTTCGATATATCTGGTGGACTATTTTGGAACGGGTATCAACGCGGCTATGAAACTGGGAGTTGCTGACGGAAGATGGTTCTATGTGAATGAAACCTTTCTGATACTGGGGATGTCCGCGGGTTTCGACAGATACTTCAAAATATCCGGAAGATCCTTTGGAGCGATTCTCGGTGGATCTGTAGGGGTTGATACGATTAACTACGTGGAGGACCCTGTCCAGACAGCTTTTCTCATACCTTTTGTTGAAGCTCACGCAGGCATAAGGGTGCGCATGGGGGATATCGTTATAAGCCCTTCTGTGGGCTATCAGCTTTCTTTTCCGTTGGACTGGATCGATTTAAGCGAGGAAGTTACAGCTTTGCTTCCTGATATTACCCATGGCAAGATACCTGGTGGTTTGACATTTAAAATTGCTCTTGGCTTGGCGTTCTAAAGAACCAGAAGATTTTGGAATAAAAGAAGGAAGTCAAGGTATTCTTTGGCTCTTCTAAAAACACATAACGAAAGTGCGACTAAGGAAATATTCCCCAACGTGAGACTTGGGCCGTTGTGAATGCGGAGCGCTTCATCGGATAGATTCATGCCCATGAAATAAGGAGGACAAAACGCACGTGATAACACGACTCTCACTCGTCTTTTTCTTCGCTCGCATTGACAAAACACCCCACGCAAAGATTCAACAT